>NZ_JAJNRE010000020.1:0-40159 GCF_022228025.1 Halorhodospira sp. 9622
CCCAGGGGGCGGAAGCGCGACAAATCGCCGAGCGGATGTGGCAGTACTAGTTCGGCGCTCCGCGCTGCTATGCAGCCCGGAACCCATCTTGTATCCTGCTGTCCCCTTGTTGGGCATATCCCTTGCCATACTGAAGAAGCAGGCTTGCGTCTAGCGCGGAGGGCGCCATGCAGGGACATCCGGCACTTGGTATCGCGAAGCGGCTTCTTGAAAAAGCCCACGAGCGCGGTCTCAGTCTCACGCCCATGCAGCTGATCAAGCTGGTCTACCTAGCTCATGGGTGGATGCTTGGCCTGCATAGTCGTCCGATGATCCAGGAGCCCGTAGAAGCTTGGCAGTATGGGCCAGTCGTGCGCACTGTCTACGATCGGGTCAAGCAATATCGCAGCCGGCCTGTTGAGGCAATCGCTGGGCGCCCCCGGACTCCGGATTTAGACGAGGAAGAGGAGGATCTACTAGACCAAGTGCTTACGGTCTACGGCGATCAACCTGGCACGTTCCTCTCCATGATTACCCACCAGGAGGGCACGCCGTGGGATCTGACCTGGCGCCACTTTGGGCGCAATGGCTCAATCTCGAATGACTTGATCGAGGCACACTTCGCTGAGTTGTATCGCCGCGCCCATGAGGATACCGCCGAACGCCCATCAAACTGATGAGGCGTTCTCGGGCGCCTCGTATGAACGCATCCCCTCGCTACGACAAACCCACGGCGAGGGGGCCAAGCAGGACCGCATGGCCCAGTGGGAAACCGAGGCACTTGAGCGGGGCGACTACGATGAATTCGTACGTCGCGCTGAGCATCGCCGCGGTGAACTCTTTCGGGATACAGCCAACATCTTGGCCAGACTGGCCGCTATTTTCATTGGCGGCGCCTTGATCGCCGCCGCCTTACTTTGGTTTTGGCACCTTCTCGCCCCCGAATCTTGGCAATACTTGACTGAGGATCAGCTGGCCGATATCCAAACCGTGCTATTCAGCGGTCTCGCCGCAGGCATCGCACAAAGCTATATCCGCCCGCGTCTCAATCCTTCCGAAGGCCACTCGAATAACGGATAGAACGCACTGCGACAGATCTGCCACCGTCACACCCCAACCGACTCACCGGTACGCCTCCAGCAGGCCCTTGGCCACCTCTAGGTCTCGCTGGTGCGTCCGCCGGCAATGCGCCCGCTCGCCGAATAGTTTGAACACGCGATCGATCCAGACCTTGATCCGCTGCCATCTGATCGATCCGGCTTTCGCTTCCCTGTAAGCGCGACCGCTGATCGTCTCGGCAGGACTTCCACCGATCAGCGCATTCCCGAACCGGGAAGACGCGTCACCGATGCGCCGCCACCAGGGCCTGAGCTCGCCACCCCAGGACTTCATTCGGGCCACCCTCTGTCGACGTCGATGGCGTTCAGCTCCCCGTGCGTCTCCGCCGCCATAACGGCCTCCAACAACTCGTCATAACGGTCCTCAGCCGCGTCCTTGAAGTCCGCCCCGAGCTTGGACAACTCGATCACGTCGTCCGGGTCCAACTCATGCTTGACGCCCTCGGCGTCGGGGATCTTGACCTTCTCCTTGCCGTTGGGCAGCGGCGAGTCCACCTTCTCGGCCCGGTACTCCTGGATGTGCTGGGTCAGTTCCATGATCCGCTCGCGGGCGTAAGGGGTCAAAGCCCAGCGGGTCCCGTCGTGGTCCTTGAACCCCGAGGCGAGCTTTTCAGGGAAGCGGCTTTCGACGACTGCTTTCAGTGTTTCTTTGCGTCTTTCTAGATTGTTAGACATACACAACTACCCCTTATTAGTCTAAGATTCTGCTGGCTTCCTTAATAACCGCGACTTCTACCCCTCCTGTCCCGTACAACCCAGCATTGTGGCTCATCGTGAGCGTCCGCTTCTCCCCCGAAGGAACAGTGCCTAACAGTTTATTGCTGGCACTATCAGAAAAACGAAAGCCCCCTTCCAGCTCGGCGCTGACTGAATGGTCTCGCGACTGAAGAGACATATCGATCAAATAAACAATTGCTGGACCCTCGATCTCCTCTTCCTCTGTTACAGAGTCATTGCTACTAGCGCTAACGCGATAATCATAATCCGGATCATTAAAAACGGCGCTTATATTCACAGAGCTTTCATTCATGCCTTTTGTAAAGGGACCATCCCCATCATCGTTGTTGGCGATTCTCTCAATCCGGCCATCAGTGGAAAGCATTTTCCTAATCACACTTGGTTCGGCCTGATCTCCTAAAGCCTTGACAAAAGACTCCGAGGAACCAACTGCACTATGAAAATCGCTATCGCTAAGCCAGTCGTCAAAAGTAATTTCGTCTTTCGCAACGCCCAATAAAGCTTCTCCTCGGCCAGGAAGAAACGCTTCCTTCCATGTGCTATCTTCCCAAATCTGTTCTGCAATAGCTAAAGAGCTACCGAGATCGGCAGGCTCTTCATAATCCTGGGGATCCTTCCCGGCCTCTCCAGCGACAAACTTGGAAATCGCCCTATCGTTATCGATAACCGCTTGTTCGGCGTCGGGGTTGTCCCGAATCGTGGTGCGCGCCGTACCTTGAGCCGCCACTTCGTTCATCGCCGTAGACGATTCCACGACGGAGCCCATGACATCATCCCGCTCCACAATCTCATCCATGGCCGTTTGGCTATCAGTGATCAGCTCCATCACGGCCTGCTTATCGACGAAGGTATTATAGGCCGTGGAGTTGTCGGCCAAAGTGGACATGGCGCTCGAATCATCCACCGCTGCGCCCATGGCCGTTTCGGACTTTGCGACCTCGGCGCTGTCGGCATAATCGACCGGATCGAGCCCAGCGTGGCCAACGGCGTATTTCCCGGCAGCCATGTCGTTATCGACGATGTAATCGTATCCGGTGGAATCCGTCCCGATTGCGTCACGGGCAACGCTGTCAGCAGCGATCCGGTTCATGGCCAGCTCGCTGTCCACGATCGCGCTCATCGCGGTGGAGCTGCCTGAGACGACCCCCATGGCCGTCTCGCTACCGGCGATGGTGGTCATGGCCGGGTCGCTTTCGACCACGACCTCCATGGCCGGTGAACTGGTGGCTACCCAGTCCATGGCGCCTGCATCCTCGGCCACGTCACTGATGTCCGCGTAGTGCCGAAAGTCGTGCCCATGAGTGGCTGGATGGTCCGAGGCGTCGTAGCGATCCCGGTTCGCGCGATAGAGCGCGTACTTGCCGATTCCGACCGGCTCCGCCTTGACCGCGTCCATCGCGGTATCGCTGTTTTTGATCACATCGAGGCCTACGTCCTCGCGCAGGAGCAAGACGTTCATCGCCTCCTCGGCCCCAGCGACGACATGCATGGCCGCATCGCTATGGGCGATCGCGCCCATCATCCGCCGGTGCGGCTCGACGACACGCATGCCCTGCGGCGATTCGGCCCAGGCTTGCAGGTTGTCTTCGTTGCCCTGGTCAGCGAGCCAATCGGTGAGCTGTGAGGCATCGTCCTCGCCTTGTAGCTCAAGCACATGGCCGAGAGCCGGGAGGCTGCCGTAAAGCTGCTCGACGGCCTTGAGGTAGAACCGCCACCCAACCGCCTTCTCGTCCTCTTCGACGACGAGCGCGTAGCCGGCGCGCGCCTCCAGGGACGGCATGCCGGCGTCGTCCTGCATCGCAGCGGCGATGGACTCGGCGCTGTCGCGGTACGTCTCGGCGTCATCCCGGTGGTCACGCGCGGTATCTCGGGCGGCCTGGGCATCATCCCGGTGGGTCTGCGCCGTATCGCGTGCGGCGTATGTATCGGCACGGGCCTGCTCTGTTTCGTCCGCCCGGCCGGCAAGCCACGCGCCGAGCTGGTTGAGCTTTTCGCTGGCGTCACGCCACCAGCGCACCGTCTTGTCGGCACGATCCTGGAAGGTGTCTGGCGACTGGGTACGCTGGGGCAGTGGGTCTGGAGCCTCGGGGATCGTGGGTCGTTCGCTCATATCAGCCCCTCAATGGTCAGTTCACACTCAGAGAGCACCGCGTTCTGGTACAAAAGGCGAAAACGCTTGTAGAAACCGAAGACCGTGGGCCCAAGCTCCTTCGAAGCGATGTACACGGCCGGGCGGCTGCGGATCTGGGCCAGGAAACGCTGTACCCGCTGAATCCGGGCGGTTTCGATCAGCACCGGCACCTGGGCCCGGTTTGCAAAGGCACGCTCGCGCACGCGGAAATGACCGAACTCGTCGCGCTCTTTCGTCGAGAAGTCGACGATGCTCGCCTCCGCACCGAACCCACTTTCACCAACCCGGTACGACTGGCCCACGAGGATGTTGCCGATCTTCGCCGGGGCGCCGCCGTTGTACGCACTGATCCGGAACTCCGCCTCCAGGGTCCCGGGCAGATCCTCGATGGTCATGTCCTCAGACACCAGCGGGAGCTCGGTCAGGACCAACTCCTGATCCCGCTCGGGCTCGGCGAAGAAATAGGCGTGCCAGTCTGATTCCGGGATGGTCGTCTGCAGCTCGTGCCGCTTCTGATACTGGACGCCGTCTTCGTTGACAACGACCACATCCAGATAACTCGCCTCAAGCCCGAGCAGGGTTAGGCTGTCGGTCACCACGCCCGGCTTGAACCGGAAGGCTACGCCCTGATCGAGCGCCTCCTGCCCTTCAGGGTTGTAAAGCTCCGGGTCGTAAGAGGCATCCGAGACGCTTTTCGAGCCTACGACCTCATCGAATGCCCGAAACCGGTTGATTCCCCCCAGGTCCTGCCACTTCGCCTCGTCAGCCCCCACCTCATCGATGGTGTGCTCCGCAGGGAACGCACCCTGGTTGCTCGTCAGCGCGCGGTAAATGCGCTGGGTTGGCTGGCGACCATCGTGCTCTTCAGTGAGCACCACGCGCTCTCCCTGGTCGTACTCCTTATCTGGATCCCACTCCTGATGACCGTCGTCATCCAGCGGGATATTCGATTCAATCAACTCCTCCGGGCCGATACGAGCAGGCAGCACCACCCTCATGCTTCCATCTCCCGGGTAGTCGGCTGGCCGTTGAGATCCCACTCATCGTGGATATCCGCACTCTTTTTGGTGTTGCGAGCAACCTGGGTCTCCGCCTCGAGTATCCGGCGCAGCAGTGGCACCGCGTCACGCAACAGCTCCGACGCCGGGGCGTCCCCACCGGCGAGCATCGCTTTGGAGGTTTCGTGGTCGAAGACATGCGCCGGACCACCGGTCCAGATCAGTTCGCCACCGCGTTCGCCAACCTCGGCCCAGCCGCCAGGGTGCAGGCCACCGGAGGCGTAGCCCGGGATGCGCTCCCCTTCCGCAGAGCCCCCGGCAATTTCCACTGACAGGTCCAGCCCCCCGACCGCCTCCTCGACAGCCCGAACGGCCTCCTCAACGGAGTAGGTGGCATCCTCGATACCGAAGGCGGCATCGATCTGCTCCCGAGCGCTTTCCTGCAAATCATCCAGGCGCCCGATCTCCCGCTCGTGCTCCTCGCGGATTTGCTCCATCTGCTGCTCGTGCTGGTACTCCAGCTCGGCCAGCTCCTCATCATGCTGAGCGCGCAGGCGGTCCATGGTCTCGTCGTGCTGATCGCGCGCGTCATCGATGCGCCGGTCGAGCCGATCCACCTGCCGCTCGGCAGCGGAAAGGCGACTGCCGGAGCGCTCCTCGATGTCACTGACCAGACGCGCCGTCTCCGCCTGCTCGCGGAGCATGTCCGCGCGTGCCTCGAATTCCCGCGGGGTGATCTGCACCGCCGCGCCCATGGCCCGCTGCAGGGCGTCCGGATCCGCACCGATACCGTCGTCGCGCAGCAGGTCCATGGCCTGTTCCCGATGCAGCCCCGGGTCGGCGCGCTGGAGCAGCGTATCGAGTGCCGAAGTCGCCGCCGAGTGCACCTGAGACCACTGCTGCACCGACTCACGAGCGCTCTCCTGCTGTGCACGCAGCGATTCCATCCGCTGCTCATGAGCACGGCGGTGCGAGTCCAGTTCCGCCTCATGGGCCGCACGGGCGGCCTCGACGCGTTCGTTGTAGGCCTCGCGCTCAGCATCCAGGGCCTCGTCCATGGCATCGCGAATCTCGCCCTGGCGATGGTCGACAGCATCCTCGAGGTGGCCAAATGCGTCGTCGGCCTGCTTGCGGCGCTCTTCCTTGAGCTGTTCCTCATGGCTGCGCACCGTGTCGAACGCCGGCGCCAGATCCATGAGCTGGGCATACAGCTCGCGACCGGACTCGGTACTCAGATCCTGTGCATTGGCGAGCTCTCTGAACTCTTCGCGGGTATCAGGCAGCGCCAGACCAAGATCACCAAAGCCCTCGGCCAGCCGATCCTCAGCCTCCTCCAGGGCGATCGATTCCCGTTCGGCTTCGGTGTAGAAGGCCTGATAGAACTCCCCTAGCGTCTGGTCAGCCAGCTCCCGCGCCTGCTCCACCGCCTTGTCGCCGTCTTCAGCGCGCAGCTCGTCCAGGGCGTGCTCTCCGATCCGTGCCTCGGCGATGGCATCGATCAGCTTCGAGCCTTCAAAAGCTGCGCCCTGCACCTCCTCGTCGAGCTCATGGCCGAAACGTTCCAGATATTGGCCGACCATAGCCCAGTCCTCCATGACCTGATCGAGTTCGCGCCCGATTTCCTCAAGGCCCGTTTCATCCCATTCTCGGGTAACCTCATCCCAGCGCTCTACGGCCTCAAAAACGTTATCGACCTGGACCCCAAGGGCTTCCATGATCATGATGACGTTTTCTTCGGCCTCCTGAATCGTGTCCCAGTGCTCAGGGTGCGGGCGAATATCTTCAAACCCCCTCTCCCATAGGTCTTGTTCGCCGGTAAGAGCCTCAAAAATGGTCTGCGCGACTTCTTGGTCGAATTCGCTTTCGTCTAAGCGATCAGATACCTGAAACCCCTCATTAGCGACCTCCTTGATCGCCTCCTCCATGTCCTTGTCAATATCAAGATCCTGATAGCCGGGCATTTGCTTGAGATCATCAGGATCCAGCCACTTCTCCACAGCAGCGAGCCGATCCATCACGATGCTGTTGATGTACCAGCGCGTCTGATCTTCATCCAGAATCCCGGCGGGTACACCCTGGTGGTCTTCGACCAGCCGCTTCCCCGACGCGTGAATGCTGGGATAACGCTCCATGTGCAGGCCGAGCGCATCCACATCCAGCACACCGGCATCGACCATCTGCTCTTGGACGGCCCGGTCCCAGTTGCCGGCGAGATCCTCCGCCGCGCCCGCATCGAGTTCCTCGAGCGTGCGCAGACTCGCCGAGAACTCGTCCAGCGCCTCGGTGCTCATCTCAAGCGCGTCCGCCACCTGGCGCAGCCGGGCGTCCGTCGCCTCCCACTGGCTGTTCAGCTCCTGCAGGAACTCGTAGCCGCCGTCGACACGCACAAGGTCGCGCTCAATCACGCGCGAGTCACTGCTGCTAAACCAGCTGCCATCACGCGACTGCTCTTCGATCTCCTTGCCATGGGCACGGCCGGCAGCCAGACCGATCTCGTAGCCGATTTCGTCGGTCTCCCAGTCACCACGCGTCAGACCGTCACCCACCGCACTGCCGATAGCACCACCGATCGCCGTACCCGCTGGGCCGAAGTAAGACCCAACCGCAGCGCCTGCGCCGCTGAGTACAGTCTCGGTGGTGCTGCCACCGCTTGATGCGGTCGTCGCTGCCGTGCCGATTCCGCCCATGGCAGCGCCTTCGCCGGTCGTCATGCCCATGTCGCCCCAGGCAGAGGCGCCCTGCATGCCCTCGCCACTGATACCGCGCATGATGTCGGCCGCTGCCATCTCGCCCATGGTGTCGGCCCAGATATCGAGCATGGCGTCAGCCATGCCTTCGAAGCCGTCAATGCCGTCGCGGAAGACGTCAGCGAACGTGCGGCCGATCTCGCGCTGGATGTTCTCGCTCATCCGATCGAGGATGCGATCGAACTCCGTCTCATGAGACTGGAGCGCCCGCTTAGCCTCCTCGGTGGCCGCCCAAGCGGCCTCGACCATGGCCTGCTCATAGGCATCCCCGAATTCGGAGATCACGCCCGCATCGAAGCCAAGACCCGACACCCGCCCGGCGTCGACCGGCATCTCGCGGACCTGCATCAGCGCCTCGGCCTCCATCTCGGCGATCGCCTTCATCAGGCGCTCGTACTCGGCCGACGCCTCGTCGACAAACTGCCGGACCAGGGTGCGGCGCTCGTCGTAGCTCTCCCGGATCAGGGCCTCTTCATCCGAGACGTACTCATGAATCTCGTCTTCGAGTTCGCGGAAGGCACCAAGCTGCTCGTCGTGCCAGTCGGCATAGGCCTGGGCAGCAGTCTCCATGGCCTCAGCGGCAATCTCGCCGGCCCCGGCCACGCGCTGCTCAGCACGTACCAGTTCCTCGCGCTGGTCAATCAACTCCTCGAGCCGGTCGCGCTCCGCCTCAAGACGCTGCCCGACGGTATCCGCGGCATCGGAGCCGGCTCGTTGCTGTTGCTCGTAGGCCTGCTCCAAGACTTCGATGCTATTGCGTGCCCCGTCGATCTTGCGCTCGAGCTTCTCGATGCGAGCACCCGCCTCACGCTCCCCGCCTCGCTCAGGCTCAGGGTTGAGCATCCGCTCAAGGGCCTCTTCCGCCGACTCGGCCTGCTCCTCGGTTTCCGCCAGGGCGTCCTGGATTTCCAGGAACCCGGCCGCAAGCGCGCCGATGGCACCACCAGCCTGCCGCCCTTTGCGGCCACCGATCGCGCCGCCGAGCTTCATGCCGCCACCGATCAGAGCGACCGACTGCACCACGCTCTGAATGGTGTCGGCGTTGTCGACGAGAAAGCGCACGGAGGTGCCGACGAAATCGCCGATGTCTTCCAGGCCCTGCTGGAAGCCCGGGTCCGAGATCGCGTCGGCGAAGTCCTGGCTGTCGCTAGCCAGCCCCGAGAGCAGCCCGCGCTGCAGATTCGCCCGCGCGACCCGGTTGAGATTATCGATCTGATTCGAGAGCGCCTCTGCCTGCGCCAAGGCTTCCGTCTCAATGACCGTGCCCATCTCCTGGGCCTGCTGCTCCCAGGCACGCAGAGCATCCGAGCCCTCGTAGAGGACCCGGGCGGCCTCCCGGCCCTCGGCACCGAGGGCAGCCTGGGCAATCCGTTGGCGCTCGCCGGCATCCTCGGCGCTCGCCATGGCGTCGGCGATGTCGTAGACCGCCGCCTCGGTGGATTCGAGATTGATTCCCAGGCGCTCAGCCTCAGCGGCCAAGGGGCCGACGCCATCCCGGGCCCGACCCACCCGGGCCGTGAGGCGCTCAAGCGCCGAGTTCCACTGATCCGCTCCAACCCCCGCGCGCTCGGCGCGCTGCTCCCAGGCTTGGATACGCTCGGCGGAGACCTCGACCTGTCGCGAAAACTCCACGGTCTCCGAGCCAGCCTCCACGGTGGCCTGGACCCAGTTGTTGAGCGCTCGGGTGCTCAGCGCCACGCCGAAGGCGCCGGCGGCACGGCGCAGAGAACGGGCCATGCGGTCGAACTGACGCTGCATATCCCGGCTCTGCCGGCTGGTGCGCTGGAACTGCTGCTTGAGCGTACGCAGTTCCCGACCGGTGGCCTGGGTCGCGTTGACCGCACCGCGGCTGTCGCCCTCGATGCGGATACCGAAGCGGATCTCCTCGGCTCGACTCATCGTTCCTTCCTTCGCTGGCCGGATGTTGCTCGCCGCTCGCCCATCGCCTCCAGGGCCGCAAACTCCATGACCTGCAGGCGATCAAAGCTCTCGCGTTGATCCTCCTCGCTGAACAGATCCAGCACGACGCGCACGGCCGTATAGTCCAGGCCGGTGCGCCCGGACATGCCGACGCGCCACTGCGTCTGACAGCGGTAGAAGGTCTCGAAGGCAGCCCAGTTCTCGGGCCAGACCCAGTGAACATCCTCGGCCTCCCGGCGCTCGAGATGCGCCTCGAGCTCCGGGGCGAGGTTGCTGCGGTCGACCTCCGAGGGAGAGCGGATCAGCGAGCGCGCGAGCTCCTGGAGTTTTTTCGAGCACCCCCGCCGCTGGAGACCTCGACCAGGGCGTTGAACAGCGCCGTGCGAACCGGGATCTGCTCCAGCGCCCACTCCAGCGCCTGCTCGCTGAAGGCAACAGGCTCGCTGCGGGCATGATCGGCCTTGTTCGCGCGCTGCTTGCCCACGCCGTTGCTTGCATCGAACAGCGCCGAGGCCAGCGCCCCGCGCACCGGGATCAGCTGCAGGGCCTGCTCAAGGGCATCGGCGGAAAAGGGCAGCGCATTGCCCTCGGCGTCGAAGACCTCCGACCAGTCGAGGACGTGCCCCCGGAGCAGGCTCGGGATATCGAGCGTGTCGAGTTCCTCGAGCTCCGAGGCGGTCAACGGCTGCAGACGGGCCTGGAAACGCTGTGTCGCCCGGCCGCCGCCACTGCTCGGCTCCTGGTACTCGATCGGCCACCAGAGCGAGGTGACCTCGGGGACGTGCATTGCGGACCAGCCGAGGACATGCGTGCGCAGAACCTGCGCAATGTCGAGCTCTTCGTTGCGCAGCTGCTCAAGTTCGTCGGCCGTAAGGCGACGGAACGTCGCCTCAAAGCGGTGGGTCTCCACCCGGCCGCCGTCCACCGGCACCGCCGCCTTGACGCTCCAGTCGATCTGCGGGTTTTCGGCAATCAGAAATCGCGCCATGGTTCGCGCTCCTTAGCTGTAGATGAGCATCAGCTCGTCGTCGTCACCCACGCACCGGAAACCGAGGTCGTAGGTGGCGATGCCGTTGCGGCTTGAGTACGGCAGCTGGGTGTATTGCGTCTGCGGCATGACCACCCGAACCCGCTCGCCGGCGGCATCCCCGATCCCGGCGGCTACAGCCACGCGCTTGTTGCTCGCCCAGTCCTTGTACGGGTTGAAAGTGGACAGATCCGTGACCTCGGGGTCGATCGAGCCGCTCGGCTCGCGGCCGGTGATCATGTGCGAGTGGTAGCCATCCGCGCTCTGGATATCGCCGCGGGCCTCGACCGTGTTGTCGATATCCGCCTGCACCGACTGCACGGCAACCTTGCTCATATCCAGATCCCCGAGCAGCAGCTCGGCGCCGAGCACCGGGGCCGGCGTAAGATCCAGGTGGGTGCCGGTAATCGGCCCACCATCGGTCGGCTCACGGTAGAGCCCGGAGACGGTGAAGCTGATCCCGGGGATCTCGCTTCGCGTCAGATCAATGCTGAACGTCGCCCGCCCGCCGGGGATCTTGTGCAGCAGCCCGTCAAGGTCGAAGCGCAGATACACCGACGGCTGCTCATCGGGGGTGAGCGAGTCGGGCCGGTAGACGTAGGCCTTGCCCACCGACTTGGCATTCCCGCTTGCCCCGGATTCCTCACCGGTGAGCTTCTCCTCCGCCTCCGGAAGCTCGGGGACCTCACGCAGGTAAAGCACCTTGCGCTCCGGATCCCAGTCGGCGACCTTGCCGACGGTCGAGCCGGTATCCTCGTCGGTGACCGCCTCACCGCGCTTGAAGGGCCCGCCCGTGAGATTCTTCACCGGGATGCGCGCCCCGTCCTCGCGCTTCATCAGCGAGGCCTTGAGCAGGGCATCGGTCTCCGGGACCTGGAGCTCCCCGTCTTCCGTGCCCGCCCCGCGCAGCTCCAGCGGCAGGGTCAGCGAGGTCATCTTGTTGGTGACCACATGCCCCCGCTGCGAGAGGCTCTGGCGAACGGTATCGCGGTTGGTCGTCTCGCCCTCGACATCGAGCGAAAGATCCTCGCGCGGGAGCAGGGCGACCCGGTCCTCGCCGGGATCCTTGCCGTATTCCTGCTCCAGGGCGGCGTCGACAAAACGACGTCGAAGTAGCTTGGCCATCTCGTTATCCCTCCTGAATCAAAAAAGCCCGCCGGGAGGCGGGCTCAGCGACGGTCGAAGCGCCCCAGGCGCTTTTCGACGCGGTATCGAAGCTGATCGGCCAGTTGCCGGCGGTACTCGGCATCGGCCTGTTCCAGCACGGTCCCAAGCACTCCTTCAGCGCGGAGCATCTGGGCGACCGACAGCGAGTAGCGCTCATCAATCGGCAGCCGACGCGCCCGCTGCCCCCCCTGGCGGCGTCGGACGAACACGCCCTCGTGCCCGGACGGCATGCGGGCCTTGAACGCGCCGCGGACAAGCCTGCGCCCGGAGCCCTTGCGCACCCGGACGGTGACCCCGCGCCGGGTCTGTCGGGCGCCGAAGGCGTTGAGCGGCACCCGCGGCCCCTCGACGATGAGAAAGCCGGCGGACTGCCCCCGGCCGGCCCGGACAATCCGCATGGCTTTGCGCACATCCCGGGCCCGGAGGTTGTAGGCGCGACGCACCTCGCGATTGGCCGCCGTCCTGAGCTTGGTCAGCGTCCGGTTGGTGGCGGAGACCCGGGCCGTTTCGATCAGCTCGGCACCGAAGACCTCCTCAAGGTCCTCGAGCTGACCGCTGATCTCCATCCTCACTGCGCCGGGTCCTCTCGCGAGCGGCGGTAGTCGACGAGAAAGACCAGCTCCTGGAAGGCCACCGGCTGCCGGCCCTGCGGGTCGATCTCCGGCTCCGCCGCCGCACCCTCGCGGGTGTCGATCACCCACTCCAGGCCGAGCCGGGGGTCACGCATCAGCGCGCAGGTCACCGCTCGGCGCAGCTCCAGGAGCTCGGCGTCGATCGCCTCCAGGCTCCCGCGGGTGGCCACGGCCACGCGCAGGGTCAGCCGCGAGTCGATGTGCCCGATCCCGGAACTGGCCAACTCAGTGGGGTCGTCGGTGCCGAGATACACGCTCGCCGCCGGCAGCGCGTCCTCCGGGTGCGGATAAGCCCGCGCCCGGTGGACGCCGCCCTCGAGGCGGCTGATCTCACCGATGCGCTCGAGGGCGGCATCCATGATCCGATCGGCCTTATGCCGCTCACTCATCGATAACCTCCAGGTGCAGAGTCACCCACCCGTGGCCATCCGGCTCGGGGTGGGCAACCGCGTAGGTCGTCCCATCCACAACCACCTCATCGTGGCGGCCCGGCTTGCTCGGGAGCTCGGCGAGGGCGGTGAGCAGGCGCGGCGCCGCCGAGGCGACACTGACCCCGTAGCCGGAAGGCTCGGCATAGGCCGCCTCGAAGACCCCGCGCACCGTGCATGGCTCACCCTCGCGGGGGCGGTACTCCACCGACCGCCCCCACGTGGCGAGCACTGCCTCGTTGAGCATCGCCTCCATCACACCTTCACCGTGCGCAGTGCCTCGGGCCGGGCGCAGTAGAACAGCGGGTAGCTGTAGATCTCCTGGCGCACCCAGGCGTTGCGATCGCGATCCGGGATCAGCATCCCGTAGACGCGCTGGCCAGGGGTGTTGACGGTGTCGAGAAACTCCGCCGGGCTGTAGGCGACCTCGAACACACCCGGGGCACCGACCGGGAAGAGCTGAGCCTTGTCCGAGTCGATGGCGATGGTGCTCTCATCGTCGGTGCCACGGTAGTTCTCGAAGGTGATCCCGCCGAAGCGAAACGACTCCCAGGCGTTGCCGGTGCGAAGCTCCGAAGCCGCGGCCTGGTACTTGTACGTCTCGCGCACCTCCGGATGGTCGGTGAGCTTGTCGTAGAAGTCGTCACCGCACAGGGCGTGGATGCCCATCCCCGGGAACGACGCTCCGACCGAGCGGGCGACGCTACGCACGATCTGGTTGCAGGTCTTGCGCAGCTGCGCCTTCTCGTCGGTGAGCTTGAAGCTGATCGGCGAGGGCTTGCTGATGCCCCACTCATCGAACCAGTCGTAGATCACCGAGCCGTCGGCATCGGTCACCACCCCTTGCACGGCGCCAAGGCGCATGTGCTCGTGGGTGAGCTCCACCTCGGCGAGCAGACCGGTCTCACCGTCATACCGCCGGGCGACCTCGCGCTGGACCTGCATGAGCTCCGACTCGGAGCCGAAGGCGCGGATGCCGGCGATCTCATCGGCGTAGAGCGTGTCGCCCTTGGCGATCCGCGGGGTGCGGAAATCGCGCAGATCGCGCTTCTCGTTCTCGCGCTCGGCGAGTTCCCCACCGCGCGGTGAGGTCGGAATGACGCTGATCTTGCCCTCGCGGCGCTCGACGGCCACCGTCTTGGTGCGCACCGGGCGCGGGGTGAAGATCCCGAGCTCATTGAGCCGTGCCGGGCGGTAGGGCGCCTTGTTGATCGCCGCCGTGAGTTCCACGGCGGAGAAGGCGTCCTGGTTGAAGATATCCATCGTGGCCATGATTGCCCCTCCTGAAACGAAAAAACCCGCCATGGGGCGGGTCACAGCATTCGCGGTTGTGGCCTCGTTCAGCGGACCTTGATACCTCGCTCAGCGAGCTTGCTCTTCGCGTCCGACTTCTTGTCGTCGCCGATCTCATCCGGCCAGATGAGCCCGGAGCCGCGGACCTCGGCGTCGCGGTCGATAACGACGCCCTCGACGTCATCATCCGCGGCGTCGACGTGATCCCAAGCGATGGCCGCGGCCTTCTCCGCCCCGGAGCTTGCGCTGGTATCGAGCGGGACGAACTTCCCGCCGCTGTTGAGCTTGCCGAGCACCATGCCCGGCTTGATGGTGTGGCCGGACTTGAACGTCACCGTCTGCCGCGAGCGCCGGCCGTTGGCCTCGCTGACGAGAAACTCCCCGGTGTGCTGCCCTTCGGTAAGCATGATGGTCCTCCGTTAGCGGATCTCGAACGCCTGCTCCCAGCTGCCGGCCGCCTGGCGGCCTGCATCCGTCGGCGCAAGCTGGTTGTCGATCGACTGCTGCTCGCCGGCAAGCAGATCGAACAGTCGCGAGCGGGCCGAATCCACACTCAGCCCCTCCTCGATCAGCGCGCTGGCCTGCTCCGCTCGCCCGGCCGTGGTGGCCACGGCCAGCACCTCCTGGCAGCGCTTGCGCTCGGCGCTGACCGCCTGCTCGACCGCCTCCCGCCGACCGGCTTCGTAGCCCTCGTTGCGGGCCTGCTCCAGGGCCTGCTCATCGAGCTGCGGCGTCTCGCTTGTGGACATGCTTCGTCCTCCTTGTTGGCTCTCGATCACCTCAACGGCCGGGCCGACCCGATCGGCCAGGCCCGCCGTCACCGCATCCGGGCCAAAGAACACCCCGGCCTCGGTTTGGCGCACCGCCTGCTCGCTGATCCCGCGGTTGGCGGCAACCAGTGCGACGAAGATCTCGTAGTGGCTCTCGATCGTCGCCTGCAGCCAGGACAGCGCTTCTTCCGACAGGGGGCGGTGCGGACTGAGGTCCGCCTTGCGCGCGCCGGCATAGACGTGCGTGACCACCCGTCCCTGCATCTCGTTCTCGCCGGAGCGATCGACGTGTGTGGCGATCACCCCGATCGACCCCACACCGGCGGTGCGCGGAACGACGATCTCATCGGCGGCCGAAGCGATGGCGTAGGCCGCCGAGAAGGCCGACTCGTTGGCCACGGCGGTCATCGGCTTCTCGCCCCGGCGGGCGGCGATGCGCTCGGCCAGATCCATCACCCCGGCCGCCTCGCCGCCGGGCGAGTCGATGTCGAAGACGATCCGCTCCACCGCCGGGTCGCCCATGGCCGCCTCGAACATTGCCTCCAGGCGCTGGTAGCTCATCAGCCCGGACAGGGCCTCGAGGCCGTGGCTGCGCTGGACCAGTGTCCCGTGGACGGGGATCACGGCCACGCCGTCGGCGACCTCGTAGCCGGCCTCGCGCCGGCGCTCGCCGGCCGCCTGGGCATCGACCGGCGGGGCGTCGAGCCCGAGCTTGGGGCCGAGGACCGAGAGGATCGTCTCGGCCTTGCCGGGTTCGATCATCAGCGGGGTGTTGAACACCCGCGCCGCGATGTGGCTATGACTCACGGCTGCCCTCCTCCTGCTCGCGCAGATAGTCCTGTGCCGTGCCCGAGCGCGCCGTGCGCCGGGCATCGGTGTCGAAGACCAAGCCGAGCTCGTCGGCGCGCTGCTGATCGGCGGCGATCTCGGCATCGATCTCTTCGGCGTCGAAGCCTTTCTCGCTGATCGCCTTCGAGCGGGAGCCGAGCCCGGCACGGATTTCCTCGATGTGTGCCTGCACGTCCTGGACGGGGTTGATGTAGAGCCAGGCCTGCGGCGTCCACTTCGCCCGCTGGATCGATCGACGGTTGTCCGCGTACTCCTGGGCCTCGAGCGGCAAGGCGCCGGCGGCAACCGCCGCGTCCATCCAGGCGCGCCAGACCGGGCGACAGAGCTGGTGAACGAGCAGGTGGTACTGGATGCGCTGGATCCGGCGGCGGAACTCCTGGAGCAGTACCCGCAGGGTCCGGTCGTTGACCCCGCGCATATCCCCGGTGAGCAGCTCGTAGAAGGTTCCGGCGCTGGTCGCCGCGGCCATCAGCTGCTGCCGGATGAACGGCTCGTAGGAACTGGAGACGTCCGCCGGCTCGGAGAACTTCACATCCTCCCCGGGGCCGAGCTCCTGCATCGTCCCTGGCTCCAGGGAGACCGTGGCAGTACCGTCCTCATCTTCACCCTGCGGCCGGACCGGGCTCGTCTCCGGGTCCTCATCTGGACGGACGATGAAGCCTGTGAACATCGCCGTGATCTTCTTGCGCGTGACCTCGGCGTCGTCGTACTCGCTGAGATCGCGCATCTTCACCAGGGCCTGGGTGAGCTCCGGCTCGCCGCGGATGGCCCCGGCGCGCAGCGGGTGGAAGATATGGCAGACCTCGCGGGCCGGGACCCGGCGCAGCTGTTGCCCGTCAGCGCGCCCCGGGTGTTCACCGGGGTGTTGCGGGTACATCCAGTAGGCGACACGCCGGCCGATCCGGTCGAACTCGACCCCGGCGCGGATCCGGTGACCACCGGGAAGCTCGCGCTCGTAGTCGGCCGGGACCTGCTCGGGCTCGATGACCTGAAGCTGCATCGGCACCGACAGTCCATCCCGGGTGCGCCGGTAGCGAAGGCGCACGAAACACTCCCCGGCCTCTTCGCGCTCGCGCTCGACGAGCTCCTGGAGCCCGTAGAAGTCGAGCGCGTGATCGGCATCAGCCTCCTGCGCCCAGTCGCCCCAGAGCTCCTGGATAAACTCGCGCAACTCGGGGTCGGCGACCTTGCTCATCGGCTTGAGACCGGTGCCGACGACGTTGGTCGTCGTCCGGTCGATCATCGCGTGCGGCCAGGGCTGATTGCGCACGGCATCGCGCGAGCGGGCACGCAGCAGCGCCAGCGAGGCGTTGCGCGCCTCGTTCGGCCCCCGCTCACCCGGATACCAGTTGCGCAGCCGCCGGCCGTGGCCGGCCGCCTCGTACGCCGCGCCGAGGGCGCGCAGTCCGCGCCAGACCTGTCGCAGCCCGCCGATCATCGCAGCCCCGGCTCGCTGTTGACTCGGACCGGGCGGCTGCGGCCCGGGCGGACCTGGCGGGCGATCTCCGCACGCAGCTGACGCAGCTGCGGCAGGTCCACCTCGGCCTTCTGCACGGTGCGGCCGTTGATGGTCACACGCGTGATCCGCTCGCCGAGGGCAAGATCGCGGATCGCTTGCTCGACGGCCTTGAGATCGTCCTCGGTGTACATCCGCCCTCCTAGATCAGTGAACTGCGGCTGACCCGCCCACGGCGCCGGGGCGCCGGGGCCTTCATCGCCCGCCGCTCGCTGGCGTCCATGACGTTGGTGTTCGTCTCCATCTCCTGCGCCCACGGCGGCGGGTTGTCCCAGCGGATCTGTCCACCCCGGATGAACAGCCACAGCCCGTGGACGTAGTAGGCAAGGTCGAAGGTCTCGTTGCGCCGCCCGGGGATGGGGTCCCAGCCCTTCTCGGTGCGTATCTCGGCGGTGAGCTCATCGGCATAGCGCTCAGCCAGCCAATCCGGGACGTGCACATACCCCGGCCCCGGGCTCTCGCGCTGCAGGTCCGAGTAGACGATGTCCTTGAGGACGTCGGAGTTGAGCTGCAGCAGCGGGACGTCCCCCCGCCCGCCGGTCTTGCGGTCCTTGCGCCCGCGCGAGTCGGGATAGGTCTCGCGGAAATGGTCCCGCCCCAGGCGCTGCCCCTTGACCAGGCGCACCCGCCGGCCGAGACCGAGATGGCGGATCTGGCGCCACCACTCGTAGGCGCGCTGCGAGGCGCCGGCCTCGCCGCCGTGGTCGACGGCCACCCGATGGACCTGGAGCTCGCGCCCGTCACCGAGGCGGTAGGTGGCCTGGGCGACCTTCTCGGTGACCAGCTCCCAGTCCTCGATCCGCGAGGCCGGCTGCACGTCGGGGATCGCGTAGCGGTCAACGATCCACTTCTCGCCACCCACCCCGTAACCCCAGACGCCAACCTCGAAGCGGTTGTTCTGCACGTCCACCGCAGCCAGCAGAACGCGCACGCCTTCGGGGACATGAAACCGCGACCAGGACTCGGCCCGGGCGAGCAGATAGCTGCCGTCGCGGGTGTCCTGCAGCTGCGCCTGGTAGATATAGGGCGCAGCCATATCGGTGTTCACCGAGGACTTCAGCGGCTCCTCATCCCCGGTGTTCTCCAACGTCTGGTAGGCCATGAGGTAGTTCGAGACGATCGAGCGCCACGGCTGGAAGGCGGCGAACCACCCGGGCATCCAGAAGCTTGCCCGCCGGCTGCGCACCGGATCCCCAACCACACGGCCGTCGCTGAGCACTTCCTGGCCCTCGCGCAGCCACAGCCCGTCGCGCTTGAACCGCCGCTCGGCGTCCTGGTGGATCAGGCAGCCGTTGGCCGTGCAGATCAGCGCGGCGTTCTCGGCGCGGTGATCGACCGAGCCCTCCTCAGGCACGGTTACCGCCTCGATGCCGGCGGCAGGCATGAAGTACTCGCCGCACTCCGGGCAGCGGCCGTAGAGCCGGCGCCGGTCCCCGGTGTTGTAGAGCCCGAGGATCCCGTCGGTCGGCGGCGCCTCGTGCGGGCTCTGCGGCCGCCACTTTGGGTCGCGCACCGGGCGCGAGGGCGAGGACTCGGCGACGGTCATCCCGCGCGAGAGGAAAGTGGTCGTGCGCTTTCGCGCCAGATCGAACGGCGAGCCCTCGCCGCCGACATCCGGCGGCATGCGATCGTAGTCGGTCAGCGCCATGCGCCCGATCGCCTTGCCCGCGAGCTGGTTCTTCGTCGGCCAGCCGAGCGAGAGGATCATCCCGCTCGAGAAGGTCTTGTCGTGGGTGTTGTCCCCCTGACCGACGCGCAGCCTCGCACGCAGATCCGGAGAGGCGTCGATCATCCGATCGATCCGCCGGCGCGAGTAATCACGCGCCGTCTCCTGTGCGGTCTGGACGATCATCATGTCGCCGGGGTCACAGACGACGCTGTGCGCGACCCAGTTCTCGATGAGCGCGGCTGTCTTTGCGCTCTGTGCGGGACCGACGAAGATCACAGCCTCGTAGCGCCGGTCGGTCAGACAGCGGGCCGGCTCGACCATGTACCAGGGCAGATCATTGCTCCACGGGCCCTGGTAGCCGCCGGGGATATCGAGCATCACGTGCCGCTCGGCGGCATCCGGCACCGAGAGCCGCTGCGGGGGCCGGGCGATCTCAGCGACCTCGGCGAGCAGTGCCGTGGCGCTAGCCGTCTTCGTCATCGCTGCCTCCGAGCTCGGTGTAAAGCTGACGGCGCACGCGATCGACCGTGGCCTCGATGACCCGCGCCTGCTCCGGGTTCAGTCCGGCATCGCGCTCGACGAGATCGGTCAGGGTCTCGAGCGCAAGCATCATGGACTTGAGCGCCTCGGACCACGCCTGCCGCGCCTCCTCGGCCGGGATCAGCCGCCCGAGGCTCTTCTCGTACTCGAGGCGCTTGATCTCCGAGGCGTACCAGCGGTCGCGATCCGAGGGCGTCATCTCCTCCGGGTCGGCGCTCGATGCGCCGGCGGACTCGCCGTAGAGCGCCGGGCCGGCCTCGCGGAAGTGATAGACCGGGTGGCCGTTTTTCATGCCGGCCGGCTGCACGCCGTTGAGGCGCTTGGTGATCGTCTCGCGAGCCATGCCGGTGACCTGGGAGAGGCGGTTGATCGAGAACAGGTTGGCGTCCCCGATCTGCGCCGGTGAGGGCATCCGTCTTGCCACGGTCGACTCGTCCTCAGATCCGATAACTCAATGATTTACAAGGGAATGATGTTGTAGAGCCATGCCGGCTGAAAAAGTTCGCGAATTCCGCGCTTCTGAGCACCCGCGGAAGTCCTTGATTTTGCAGGGCCCCCGGATTTTCGCCGATGGCTCACCCAACTCGTTTATTACACCCCCAATCAATGCTTTGCGAGCTTTCGTTGCTCCACATCGCTGTCCATAGCGACCTGCTCCGCCAAAGCCGCCTTGAGAACAACGATTTCACCGAGGAGCAACCGCCCGGGCTCGCCGAGCACCATCGACGCGGCCTCGGTGCCGTGTTCATACCCGATGACCAGGCCATCGAGCTCACCGCGCTCAAGCGCATCGGCGATCTCGCGCAGCGCCTCGGCTTCTTCGTGCATGCGCATGTCCTCCGCTGGACCTGCCGCCGTGTCGGTGCGCGGCGGCAGTCTGGCCGGGCAATGGAAGGGCCGATCTTTCTGCTGATCTACTTCACGCCGTCGCTGTGGGCCGTGCTCGACGGCCACGCGGATGCCGGCGCGATCCTGGTGGTCAACGCCCTGCTTGGCTGGACGTTGATCGGCTGGGTTGTGGCGTTCGCCTGGGCGCTGAAACGCTCGTAGGCGCCTACTCCTCGACGGCCTCGAGGATCCGCTCGTGCTCGTCGAGCCGCTCGGCCTGCTCGTGCATCTGCTCCTGGATGTGATCAAGCTCGGAGTTGATCACCTCCATCTCGTGGTCGTACTCCGCCGGGGAGGGCATCGCCTGCATCTGCTCGGCGACCTCGGTCATCTGGTGCTGAAGCACGGCCTGCTCGCTGAGGATCGTCTGCGTGGAGTGGCCGATCCAGATCAGCAGCGCAGCCACGACCGGCCCACCGATAGCGATCATCCAGCGATCGAGCTTGGTGACCTGCTCGTCGGTCTTGGTCATCGGCTACTCCCTAGTCGACGTCCTCGTGCGTGGTGCGGATCAGCCGCTCCAGCCGGGCGATGTGCGCCTCCAGGACGGCGTCGCGCTCGGCCAGTGCGCGGTAGGCGTCGTCGCTGAGGCACTCGAGCTCACCGGCAGCCACCGTGGGCACGTCCGGCCGGGGCGGGACCGGGACCGGCTCCTGGACGTAGACCTCGCGCTCGGGGAGCGCACACCCCGGCAGAGTGGGGAACAGGGCCACGGCCAGCGTGGTGACGATCAGACCCACTGCGGCAGTGAGAAGATCGCGCGGATCCATCATCAGACCCCGTCCTCGAACCGGTCGCGGCCCTCAGCCTCCCGGGCCTGCTGTCTGGCCTCCTCGGTGCGCTTCTCGCCCTCCCGGTCGGCGTCGGCGATCGCTTCGCGCTGCTCGGCGCGCTCTTCGGCCTGGTCGGCCCGACGCCCCTCGCGCTCGGCCTCGTCGCGGGCGGTGTCGCGCTGCCGGCGGAACACGGCCGCAGCCACGCCCAGGGCGGCCAGCGCACCGGCGCCAGCCCAGGCCACCCACCTGCGGATGGTCTCGATCATCGCCCACTCCTCGCATTACCGATCGCCTCCATGGCAGCCGGGGCCGTGAACGCCACCACCTGGATGGTCAGCGTCCAGTAGACGGCCGGGGGGTACTCGTGCCCCAGTAGCGGCTCAGCGGCCATCGCCGCCATGTAGGCCGCCATGGCCAGCAGCGCCAGAACCCAGCGCCGCGCCCACAGCTGGTCCGGGTCGGAAGGCTTGATGCGCTCACTCACCAGATGATCCTCGCTGCGATTGCGCCGATGCTCAGCCACGCACCCGTGGCCCAGGCCGCCCCCTCGAGGCGGCCCTTGATGCGCTGGACCTGCTCGGCGGTCTTCATCGATTTCCCCAGCATCAGTAGTCGAACTCCACGCGGTCGTGGCCGTATGCGGCTCTGAGGTCCAGGTGCAGGAATGAGCTGTGGTAGCCGATGGACCAGTCCCGCTCACGGGCCACGGGGATCAGCCGCTCCCGGTAGTCGGCGTCGCCCTCCGCGTCGGCGGCCACATCCACCGCGGCGCAGCCATCGACGAGACCGCCTTCGGTCAGGTGCAGGCTCTCCTCGGCCCCGCCGACGTCGGCGTTGTGCTCCGGGGAGCGGCAGGCGCTGGTGATGATCATCGCCGCTGCGGACTGGGCCTCGTCCGCACCCATGCCGTCGCGCACGTAGGCGAGCGTCAGCGCATCTCGTAGGCCCTGCAGGGCCGGGGCGAACCCATGGGCGAGCCGGAGCTCGCCGCTGCCTTGGCAGCGGAGCTCGTCTGCGGAAAAGTTCGGGAGCATGGTCTATCCTCTATGGATGCAGACCGACCGGAGACGGCGAAGGAGCAGGGACGGGGGCCAGGTCGGACTGCCTTGAACGCAAAAAACCCCACAGGGCGGACCGTGTGGGGCTTTTTTGGGGGCCATGCGCGGATGCCGTTAGCCCGGCTGCGGTACAAGTGGCCCGGGGCGCCTCGTAAGGCCTCTACCGGCTGGCACTCAGTTCCATGGCGACTAACTAGCTGCGGTGAGCGTCGTCCCCGCCTTCTGCTTCCTCGTCCGGCTCAACCTTGAACATGGGCAAGACAATTTTCGGGAGGCGCATCCTGTAAGTCATGGCATGCACATACTCCCGCCAGTAAGGCCAGACATGGAAGAGTGCATTTTTCCGCGCGAACACGGCTAGCGCCTCACCATCTTCCGCGAGCGAGTTCACAGCCTCGTAATCAGCAACAAACACCGCATCAATCTCGGCGCAGACCTGATCGCCCTCTTCGCTCCCTTCAGCCTCTTCGTTGGACCGAACAAGCCGAACACCCGCGCTCACACGAAACCGGACAAATTCCCGGTCACCTTCCACCAGTATATCCACATTCGATTCCGGGGACTGGCGTACCTGGACACTGATCCCTTTGGAATCTCCACTAAGGCTAAACCCCTCCTGAACCTTGGCGGATGTATCCTCCATGAAAACATCCCTAATAGCCAGGCTTTCTGTGGCTCTTTCAAGGGCTCGATGGTCCGACATTTTTATATGCTCCGATACTATCCAGTGAGGCCTTCCAGGAAGCGGGTGGCTGCCGAAGATTCAGCGACTTCTTTTTCTTCTTATTGGAGACATCATCAACCAGTAAATTCGAAAGCCGCTCTTCGTCGACGTACATGCTAATGCACTTGGCATTCTTAGCAGCACCGCGCAGGCCCTCTTCTGCCACGCTTCGCCGCAAGCGGACATCAACATCGACACCCAAAAAGTGACCGATATCCGCAAGGGTACGGAGCGTCATATTTCTAGACCCAGTCAGCACCTGAGTAATATTCGAGCGGCTAGTGCCCATGCGCTCCGCCAGCTGGGCGCGAGTAACACTTTGGCGCTCCATCTCTTCGCAGATGTCGGCCGTCACCTTGGCGATCAAACTCTCCTGATTATGGAGGCGCCGATTCTCCTCGGACTCTTCGAGCCATTCATCGAGCAGCGTACGTGCCATAGCCCTATTTCCCCTCAATCTTTTGGCGCTCCGCCTTGACCCGATCAAGGTCTTGCTTGAGAGCCTTATCCTGTTTCTTCATTACCGCATGAGCGATGATGAATAATTTTTTGCCTTTACTGTCCGAGGTAAACCACCCATAGGCCCGCAAACCGCAATGAGCTTTAACCGCCTGGATGCCATCGCCCTCTCTGCTCAACGCCTTGGGAATTGGAAGATGATCTCGGTCTGCCAAGGTTTGAAGCCTTGCGATCAGCTGAGCCTCGCACTGACTCTGGTTGCCCGGCACTTGTGCACGCGCCTGCTGCCAAGCCTTCCAAGCCGCGTCTGTAGCGCGTATGTCCGACTTCTTTCCCTCGTAGAGCGTGCGCATCGGGCGACCTTTGTTTATATACATCTTAACTTACCGCGCGCAAGGGCCGCTTGTCACCTCCCTTGGCCGGCTTGTGCCCAGGCACCCACCGGACATTGCGACGCTTCATAGCCCCGCAGCTGACACCCCAACGGAGCCTCAGCGCGACGAGCCCGGGCGGGTGGGCACTACCTCATCCCCGCCATACCTGGCAAGGCCAGTCGGAGGATGCGCTGCTCGTGGCAAGGTCTATGAAAGTGGCGCAAGGTCTCGGGCACTCCGGAACGGCGCGGTGAACCGGGGCACCACCGCTCCCCGCTCGAACGCCGGGAGATCAGCCTCGGCCAGACCAAAACCGCCGATGCTGCAACACCCCGGCCCCCAACGCAAAAGCCCCTGAGCGCGATGGCACCCAGGGGCGGAGGAGGACCTACGGGGCGGCTACGGGCCGTTCGTCGTTACCACCCCAAGATGGGTTTATCTTAGGCCGCTTCTTCCCCACATGTCAATGTCTTGCGCACGTCATTGAGCCCTGATGCCTCCCAGCGGCTGATGAGCTGCTCAACGGTTTGCTGGCGTGGCTCCCAACGCGCCTTATGCCGCATATTGAGCCCCGCAAGGCGTGCACACTGCAGCCACTTCTCCCGGGTCACCTCAGAGGTTCGGCGCTGACCATCCATCGCACGCTCGATATAGACCGACATGGCGGCGGTGACGAACTCGGGCAGCTTCTTGCTCCGGCAGTCATGCGCAACGGCCACGGCCTCCTGGAGGCGCCCCCTGACCCGATGAGCCGTCTCAAGCCCCACATACCCCGGGCAGGCATAGGCGACGAGTAGCCAGTCCCGCACCGCCGGCTCCTGGCGGTCCACCGCAGCGAGCACCTGTCCGCAGTCGATGCCGTGGGCCACATGGCCGCTGGTATGGCTGTACCCACTGCCGCGATTGCCGCTGCCGATATCATCTCCGGCCTCCCAGCCCATCTGCGTTGCCAGGGCGATAGCCACGCGCGCGCTCACCGTCTGGATCACCCGCTCACCTCCTCAATCCGCACAATGACCCGCCCGCCGTGCTCCACGCCGCGGCGCAGGATGTGGAGCTCATCGATCTGGCTGTCGTCGGCGTAGACGCCGGCATGCTCGAGCGAGTCGAGCACCGCCTTGGCGAAGTTGTCGCAATCGCGCCGGCGCCGATCCGGCGGATAGGCCTCAATGGTCACCTCGAGCCGCGCCCCGTCCTGGGCACGACGCATCATCGCCGGCCGCCCCTCGGCGAGGGCTTCAACAACGGCCGAGGCCACCTCCCCGCGGTACTCGCGCCCACGCCGAGAGATCAACGAGCGCACGCCGCCGCCTTTCGGGACGTGGCGCCAATAGGTATTCACGCTCGGTGGCCAGGGCAACGTCAGCTCCATACGCCCTCCAACTGGATCACTCCTTCGTCAATGAGCCTCCGCCACGTCCGCTTGAGCCCGCGGTGGAAGAGCTCCCGTTTCTCGGCATCCGGCGCCGACCCCTCATCGAGCCAGCGGTGGCAGGCCGCACACGCCCGGGCATGGAAAATGTCGTCGGCCTTCTGCCCGGCGGCTTTGCCGTCCTCGGACCAGTTCGAGTGAGCGGCCACGGTCGTCTCGGTCCCGCCTTGGCACACTCCCGGCACGCGCAGCTCGCAGGGCCGGCCCCGGGCTGAGTCCAAGAGCCTGCGGTTGCGGATGGGCCGACGCTTGAGCCCCATCAGGCCGCCTCCTCCGGCCACCCGTAAGTGGCCGCGTGCTCCCCAGGCGCCGGCAGGTGTACGCCCTGCTCGGCGGCCATGGCCGAGATCATCTCGAGGTACTGGTTGAACTCCGCTGTGGTGAGGCCCGTAGTCGTCGGCTCGCCCTCGCGCAGGATCTCGCCGGTGAACGGGTCGACGACCAACTCGGGCTCCAGGAACTCCCACTTGAGCCAGCGGTGCATCGCCTGGGAGGACACCCCGCAATGCTCGGCCAGCGGGCGAACGTAGGCGCTCCAATAGAGCCGGTTCTGCTCAAGCGAGCGCCGGCGCCGGTACTCGCCGATGACGACCTCTACCGGGGCGCCACCCTCACGCTTGAGCCGCTCGCACACCTGCCGTAGGGTCCGGGCGCAGCGCTCGGCCACCGGCCAGCCGGCCCCAGGGTCCTCGGGGCGGATGACGAAGCGCTCGCTCATGGCTTTGCCAGCCCCGGCTGTGTGCTAGCCTGACTCCTCGCAATGTCGTCAGGCGCATACCCCGGCCCAACCTGCGGCCCATGCCGGGCAAGGAGATCATCCGGGTCCGGCCGGGCTTCACCGCCGATCGCAGAGCAATGCGCGGGGATTTCGACCCCTTCACCCGAGGAACTCGAACGCGGAAACGGGGAGGCCCGCCCCATGGCACCGAATAACCAGTCCGGCAAAGACCGCTCCGCGGGCATGGGCCGGAATGGAGACCCGGGGGACGGCCTGCTCCGGGACCGGGCGATGTTGCGCCGGGACTTCGAGCGCGCGCTGGAGCGCGTGCTCGGTGACGAGGCGCCGCTGGTGACGTATGTCGACGGCTGGCCCTCCGCGACCACCTTCAAACGCTGTGAGCGAATCCGGCCGGGCTCCGCCCGCGAGATCCTGGAGGCCATGAAGGAAGAGCAAGCCCGGCGCCACGCGCGGGACCACCGCATGCTTGAGAGCCGGCGGGAACAGGTCGAGCGTGCAGGCTCACCGCTCATCGACTCCCTTCTTACCACCACGGCATTTGGCTTTCTGGCCGCCGGCACCGGGGCCGCCTTGGCCGGCTGGCCCTGGTACAGCGCTTTCATCGCCTGGCTGGCGATTCCCCCGGCCCTAATGCTCGTGAGAAGAGCCCGACGCCTTACGCCTATACGCTTCCCCAGATGGTGAGGGGCACCGAACTCAGGCCTGCCGACAAAACCCATCACCAAGCCACCAATCACCCCGGGCACGCACCGCTCACTCCGGCCTTGCATGTCCAGCCCGACGCCCCGCACTGCCTGCGGGCCAACGAACGAGCGACGGCAAAACGCCCCTTCCATTGGAAAAACACCTCGTGCTAAGTAGGGCATTCCGTTCGCAACATCAAGCGGAGGCTTGACCATGGCTACAACAGGACGTACCGGTCAGACCTGCCAACAATCGGGGATCTACAAGAGCTCCTGCGCTTGCAGCACCCAGATTGCTCTATCCGAGGGAGAGACATTCCCGCCGTGTCGAAGTCATGGCGAGGTACGCTGGACACTGATCCGCCCCACGAAAAACTAGGCATCGTCCCAGTACGCCCCCGTGTTGCGATCCTCATGCGCCTGGATCGCGCACGGGGCATACCCGAACAACAACCCCCTGGCCCGATCCGCCTGCCGACTCGGCGCGTGATACTCCACCCAGCGGTAGAACTCGACGACCCAGGGCTGCCGAGCGTAGCCGTAGTCGAGCACCCCACCCGGGACGGGCAACACGAAGGAGATCACCTTCTCGCTCTCGTAGATCTGGGTTCGAGCTGACTCCAGCAGGTGGTAAAGGCGGATCCGCACCGACTCATCGGCATCCGCGCACCGGCCCAGTAACGCCATTGGCCGGACACCCAGCGCTACCAGGCACGCTGACTCGCGGCGCAGCTCAAACGGGATCTCGGGCGCCCCAAACTCATCGGCCGCCGGTATCTGTTCGATATCACCCATCACGCCACCTCCCGGCGCCGCGGCCAGAGCTCCTCCACCCGTGCCCGGATCCGCTCCCCGAGCTCGGCGCCATGGCTCTGGCGATACCGCGCGAGCATGGCCCGGCGCTCCTCGCGGCTGCCGGTGTGGATGATCCGCTCGGCGGCATCCTCGACCAGGCAGTCCCGGCGGTAGTCCTCCTCGCGGTACTCGGCCGGCCACCAGGACACGCCGGTCCGCCCTGTCTGCGGATCCCGGACCTGCGAGCCGCGGACCACGGTGCCGGCGGTCTCGCACTCCGGCAGCCGCCGGCCGAGCATGTACCGATCCAACCCGCTGCGCCGGGCGAGCTCCGCAGATGTCACGCCCGGGTGGGCTCGCACCGCCTCAGCGGCCTGCCGTTGCTGCGCCGCCCGACGCCCCGAGGCAGTGACCACCTCCTCGGCCTCGTGGCTCGAATCCGGGTCGTGCTTGCGTGTTGCCGGGGTCTGGACATCCATCACGCTGCACCCTCCTGCTCTTCGAGTTCGGCCAGCTGGCGCTGACGCTCCGCTTCGATCGCCTCCTGCCGGTGCCCGCTTGCCCGGCCCCTACCCCCGCCGACGGCCTCCCGGAGCTCACGCAGCCGCTGCGCCGGGTATTCCCGCTCGCCACCGTTGGTGAGCAGCCCGGCCACCGGGGCCGCCTCGGGGGCAGGGAGATGACGCCGGGCCTGCTCGGCGCTGAGCAGCCCCTGCTCGGTGGCCCGCTCCAGCGCCTCGCGCCGCGCCGCCGGGTCGTGGCCGAGCGAGATCGCCGGCTGCGGGGCCCGACCCGCCTCCACCGCAGCGCGGACCAGGCGGTTGTACGACTCCCGGAACGCCACCCGGGCGCCGACCTCATCGCCGTCGAGGTAGATCGCCTGCGCAGCCTCGTGCCAGGCCTGTTGCGCCTCCTGCGAGCGCCAGATCACGGTCTCGCGCTCGTCGACCGCGGCGATCGCCTGCGCCCAGGCCTGCTCGGCCGACGGCCACTGGCTGAGATACGCCGACTGGATGGCGGCGATGACATCCGCCGGTTTCGGGGCGAAGCGCCCGCGCTCCGGGTCCTGGATGTGCCGCGAAAGCCCACCCCGGACCTCCTCGAATGCGTAGTCGCTGAGCGCCTGCCACCACAGCTGCAGCGCCTGCTTGGACAGGGCCTTGTCGTAGAGCTCCATGGTCGCCTGCAGCGACTCGGCGAACGGCTGACGGTCCTCGGCGTTCATGCGTCCTCCTCCAGGAAGGCCTGGACGGCGGCGGCGTTGCGCTGCGTGGCCTTGCCGCCGGTGATGGCGTGCAGGCGGGGCTGGTCCCGCTCGATCTCGTCGTTCCAGCGCTCCTGGGTGAGATAGGTCGTGGGGTTGGGAACGTAGCCGGCGACCCACTTGCGATCCGACCCGGCGCGCAGCTGGACGTCGGCGATGAGCTCGTCGGCCCGCGCGTCGAGGCGCTTGGCCTTCCACTTCTCCCGAGCCGGCTTCTTGCCGACCTTCTTCGGGTAGACGGCCCACCAATCCTCGAAGCGCTGGTCCCGGCGCTCGGCGGCGCGGGGCCGGTCACACACACCCTCGCCGGCGGCGGGGCGGGCACCGGTGTCGCCGGCGCCATCGAACGTGTGTGTGTCCCCCACACACTCTCCGGATATCCGGACCTCCGGAGGTGTGTTGCTCCTTGCACTGCCGCAAGGGGTTGCTCCGGGGTTGGCGCTGGGGTTCTCCCCGGTGTTGCCCATCGCGTGGAAACCCGCGTCGGTATGGGGCTCAGCCCGGTTTACCGGGGTGTCGTCCGCCGGGGTGTTCCTCCGGGGTTGTTCCGGGGTTGCTCCGGGGTTGTTCCTCGTCGAGCCACACTGATCCGTATCCGCGAGCGGACAGTGAAAAACGAGGCCCCGGTCGCCGGTCTTCACCCACTCGACCCAGCCCGCGCGCTCGATCTCACGCAGTAGCCCACGCAGCTGCTCCCGGCTGTAGCGCACCTCGGCCCGGTGCGACCCGGCCGGCGGGATGTACTCCAGCGCCTCGCGCAGCTGCTGGTAGCTGATCACCCGGCGCCGACCGGCCGTGCCCGAGGCGTAGTCCATGGCCGGACGGATCACGAGCAGATAGACCAGCTTGGCGGCGTGCGAGACGCGGGAGGCCATCTCCCCGCGGGTGAGGGCCTCGAGCTCGTCCTGGTTGAGCTTGATCGCACTCATCACCCGGTCTCCTGCGGGTAGTGAACGACGTTGCTCGCGCCCGAAGCGCCGGCGGTTCTTCGATCGGCCCGCTCGATCAGCGCCTGGATGTTCGCCTGCAGCACCCGCGCCTGGCGCTGGAGCTCGGGCAGATCCGCGGCGTCCTGGGGCCCGAGCTCGCCGCCGTTGGCCAGCATCTGTCCGGCCACCGTGGAGAGCTGCCCGAACTCGCGGGCCAGGTCACCGAGGCAGCAGTAGTCCCCGCTGGCATCCAGCGGGCGACGGATCGAGCCCCACAGGCCGAGCCGCCACCCGAGCTCGCGCCGGCACTCGGTGCGCTCCGGCTCCGGGAGGGCCTCAACCACCGCCTCCTCCAGGTCGACCGGCATCCGGGCTGTGGCCTCCGGGTCGAACCAGCGGAAGACGTGCTTCCGGTTGGTGGCCAGGGCCCTCGAGGGCGAGGCACTCGCCTCCGGGTCGTGGAAGTGCAGGCAGCGCATCGGCTGCGGGACAAGGCGCTCGAACTGCATGCGCACCTCGTCGGCGTAGCTCTCCTGGGTCATCACCCCGCGGGCGATCGCCTCGCGGATGTACCGGTAGATGACCTCCGAGCGGGGGTGTTCGTGTACCTCAGAGGACATGGCTCCCTCCCTTGGCCGGCGTCAGAGTGTTGTTATGGCGAAAGTGCGCAGGGGCACGGTCATGGATGGAGAGGGGCGCGACCTTCCCGCTACGCTTGCTGGTGCCACCCATACGAGCGAGAGGAAGGAGGCCCCTCATGCGCCTGTTGCTCAGAGGCAAGAACCTCGCGCTAGTCCGGGAGCAGGAAGTCCCGGACGGGCCCATCCCGCGGGCAGGGGACAAGGTCACCATCCCCGCGGAACTCGCCGAGCAGGAGTTCCAGGGCTGCTCCGAGTTCATAGTCGAGCGCGTCGAGTATCGGCTCACGGATTCCTCACTGATCCCGGTCGTGGACTGCCGGGTCACGGCCGTCGAGGAATGGAGACGGGAGACCCTGATCAACGAGGGTTGGCTGTAGGCTCGATAGCAGCTGCTCCATCCGCCGGTCGAGGCCTTCCAGCTGCTTCACCAGGCCAGACCCGGGGGCGTTGCTGCGTGCGTTTCGAAGAGCCATGCGGATACCCGAGTGCCCATCGAGAAGGTTGGTCAGCACTCGCTGGACCTGGCGGGCATCCCATGGCTCGCCCCGGAAACCAGCCGCACGCGGACGGAACGCCATTAGCCCTGACCGCTGTTCGCCTATCGCATGCAGGCCAGGGCTGTGCTCACTGCTCATCCGTTGGCCGCCGAGCACCGCCTGCGCCGCCTGATACGCGCGGGCCACCTCCTGGACGATCTCGTGGAGCGGCCGGTCATCGCCGTCGGCCCGGATGTCCCGGGCGACATGGACCAGCTCCAGGGCCCTGTCGGTATCCGGCTGCACCTGGTCGAGCCCCGGATTGGCTTCACTGCTCTGCTCTTTCATGGCTCTTCCCTCATGGCTGTAAAAAGCGCCGGCCGGTGTCGGACCAGGCTCGGCGAACGACGCCGGGGCGTCGGGAGGAGACCCAGACCCACAACCCCGGAGCGGGGACAACCGCTTACGGCAGAAGGCGTCGAGGAGCGTGAAGCCCATGCGATACGCCTCACCCATTGCTCGCAGCGAGCAGCGCCGCAAGGTGGCGGCGCGCGTTGTCGTCCAAGTCGACCAACGCCACCTCCTTGCCTTTCGCTACGATCGCCAACTGGGCGCGCCCGTCGCCGAAGTCTCGGACCAGGACGTTGGTGAAACCGACTTCAGCGACGGACACACCAGCTGGGAGCAACTGGCACTTGGGGGTGGCTATGTCTTCCATTGGGGACCTCCTCTCTCTCCTCGATCGGTGGCCGGAGTGGGCCCGCATCCGCCAAGCCCCGGATCGGATCGACCAGCTCGAGAAACGAGTCGCCGAACTAGAAAGCCAGCTGCAGGGCCCATCACCTGCCCCAGGTCACCCATGCCCGAGCTGCGGCCTGCCCAGCTTCCGAGTAAGCGACTCCCGGTCGAGCTCCGGCCCGTTTGGCGACCTGGGCGCGCTAGAGCGCACGTACACGTGCGGCGAGTGCGGCTTTTCGGAGACCCATCTCGTGCCCCCCTCTTAGAATCTCGGTGTGCCACCCGGGCCCAGCGAACGACGCCGTGGCGCCGGGAGGAGACCCTGTTAAGCGGCGTGGTCGGACTTGAGCTCGCCGAACACGTCAGGCCGGAGCTCCGCCCGCGTGACGGCGCCATTCGTCGCCAGCTCAATGGCCGCGCAGCGCTCGGCCGGGACGCGTCCGCGCATGAACCAGTTCGAAACGGTCGACTGCCTCACGCCGATTGCCTGCGCCAGTTCCGTTACCGACCCAACCGCGTCTGCCGCTCTCTTGAGTGAGTTCATTTCGCCCATGCGCTTAGAAAATCACGATACGTGTTCTACGTCAACACGCTTCGTTGCCAAGCCGCATCACGCGACGTGTTGTACTCAAGTCATGTCAATTGGGAAGCGGATCAAAGAGGCGCGTGAACGCCTTTCCGACACGCTGGGGAGCAAGGTGACCCAGCGCGGCCTAGCCAAGATGTGCGGCTGGGAAGAGTCACAGTCTCGGGTCGGTAACTACGAGCGTGACGCCCGAACACCGTCATACAAGGACATATTGACGATCGCTACAGTCACCGGGGTTCGCCCCGAGTGGCTCCAGTTCGGCACCGGCGACCGCGAGCCGATCTCTTCCTCAGGCGGTCATGAGCACGAGAACGTCTGCCCGGGTCCGGAGCCGGCGCGTGCGATCCCAGAGATCAGCTGGGTGCAGGCCGGGCACTGGCACGAGGCCATCGACCTGCACCACCCTGGGGACGCCGACCATTGGCACTTCACCACGAAGAACGTGGGCCCCAACGCCTTCTACCTGCGCGTCGAGGGCGACTCAATGGTGGCGCCATACGGGCGGGGCTACCCACCCGGCTGCCTGATCCTGGTTGACCCGGACACAGCACCGGACGTGGGGCGGCGTGTTGTCGCGCGGCACGTCGAGACCTTCGACGTGACGTTCAAGGAACTCGCGCGCGATGCCGGCCAGTACTACCTCAAGCCCCTGAATCCGCAGTACGAGACGCTGAAGATCGACGGCGAGTGGGAGGTAATTGGCGTAGTTAGAGAAACGATCGTCCAGGAAGACTAGGAGTTACAGCAACCAAAGGAGAAGCATGGATGGCCATCTATCGACCGATACTACGAAGCAAGGCAGGAGAAATAGACGCCTTATCCCAGCTTTCTAAACCCTCATCCCAAAAGGTTGAACCAATTTTTGCGCTTGTCCCCTCCCCCTCTCAGACTTTTGCGGCACGCTTAATTGACGCCTGGAAGGGGCGGACAGCTTTTGTACATGGCGGATATCACTATGAATCCAGTGGATCCGCTGAATACAGCAGACAAGTACTATCTGAACTCGGTGACGGCGGGGTTAAGATTGCACCGGCATTCACAATTAAAGACGACCCAGAGTACCTACGCGCAACAATACCTTTTGTAAATGCGTACACAGATCGATCTGCGCTAATCGTCACACCCAACGAAATCCAAGATGCGGAGCGATGGATCAGTGACCACGGGATCCCGAAGGGCAGCGTGGACATAGTTATTGATTTAGGGTGTGTACAGCCGGAGCATGCCTCGCTTCTTGAAAGCACGATTCCGGTTTTACTAAGGGAGCATATGGGTTACAGGCCCGCCTGGAGGTCGATAACGATAAGCGGTTATTCGTCCCCCTTCGACATGGGAGGTTTTCCACGCGGTAAGTCCACTATTGATCGGCTTGAATGGCGAATTTGGAATGCGATCTTACCTCGGCTGGACTGGACGCCTGATTACAGTGACCGGGGCCCGGCATCCGCACAGCTAGAGGACCCCCCTGGAGAAGCGATGGCGCGAGCGACCGTAAGCGTTCGCTATGCCCTCCCTGATAGCTGGATAATACTGAAAGGACACCCAACATCCGGAGAGTCCGGAGTTCTGATGAGCACCCAATATCTTGATCATGCCAAAACCCTGTCATCTGATCCGGATTTCAACAAACTTCCATACTGCTGGGCCGATGAGCAGATTCGGCTTATTGCAGAAGAAGAACAGAAAACTGGGAACAGGACCACTTGGGCTGCGATAATGATTAACCGACACCTTGAGCTAGTCGGAAACACAATTCCGTAACCAGCCGGATCTTTTCTTTAGGGACTCACGGACCTCGTGGCAAATTGTTTCAAGGGTCAATGATTCCGCCATTCTAGAGTAGATAAGCTCGGCTCTTTTGCTTTTTACGCCACGCTCGATGCCGTGCCTGACAAGGATGTCAAGCGCTTCGTCCCTCCACAGGAGACGCGCTACCTGTATCGAATCAATGCCAGGGTTTATGCCTGAACCTCGTTCTTCATAAAGCCTAACATGCCCGTCTTGCATCTCGGCTGCCAAGACGCCCCACCACTCTGGGATGCAGGACAGGGCTTTCGATAAGTGACGACTCGCGCTAACGAGCGTCACTCGGTCAAACACCTGATTGTATAATTCAGCCTGCTTCGGGAGCCGCTCAAGCGTGTCTCTCTCGCTCTTAAGTTCGAAAGCAGACAGCTCTCCATTGATGACTGCGACATCAACCCTGACGGAGCCCGACCACACCCCCATCTCTTCGACAACGCGAGTCCTTGGATCTCCTTGGTAGAGACCTCTTAGCTTATCTCGCACTGCCTGTCGAACTTCCAATTCGCGCATGGTGCGAAGTGTACCGCAGTGTGGCCACGGATCCGACCCGTTGCCCGCCGCCGTTAAACCAGAGCACTGCCGCCCCAAGTGCGTCCCCGGGCGCCTCGCCGCGTTAGCTCTCCCCGGGCAAGACCGTCCTGGTTGCCTCCATCCCCAGCCAGACCCCCCGCCCCATCCGCGACTCCGAAGTAACCGCCGCCCTCTAAGACCCCGATACCACCCCTGAGCCCGCACCTCATCGGGCGCCCGCGCTGTTGATCCGCTCTCGCCGCCCCCTCCTCGCTCCCGACACAGGCCCGCCCATGGCGCGCGCGGGCTGGCAGCGGACTTAGTACAGGCGTTGGCCCCGGGCAAGGCGCCCTCCATACACGCGCGTGCAATCACGGTACGTGTTGACTTCGAAACACGTACCGTGATCTCCTTTGCTTAAAGCGTAGCCCCGAGACAAGCATACGGAGATCAAACCCATGCACCACGCCCGAATCCGCCTTTACCGCGCCCTGCTCCCACGCGCCACCCGCATCGCCGAGGAGGCCCAGGGCCGGTCCAGGTTGACCTTCGCTGGCAACGGCCAGGACATCGGCGTCTACGACGCTGACACCCGGGAGTGCCTTGGGCGCGTCGCCAATTCCGGCGAAGCCCGAAACGTACTCGAGATCCACCAGGACCTCCGCCTCGGCGAACTGGATACGGCGTGATCCGCGACGCAGTCCAGGCCGCCGCGGCAGTGGCGGCGCTATTAGCACTGATGAGTCTCGAGCAGGCGCTGGGAGGTTAGGAGTGCAACCGAAGGACGTAACCAGCCTGGTGGATCGCCTTGAGCGTGCGGCTGAGGCCGGCCGCAGCGAGGGCATAGAAGCAGAGATCGCCAAGGCCCACCACCTGCGCTGGGCGCTGATAGACACGCTCACCCGGCCTGACATGCCTTCTGCGCGCCAGAGGCTGCTCGAGCTTGTCACCCACTTGGAGGACAGATCATGAACCGCAGACGCGACTGGATCGCGGCTGGCCTGCGGGCAGACCGCGCCACCGAAGCGCTAGGACAGCCACGGGGATTTAGAGACGCGGCGCCGTCTTGGCGGAAGGCCGATGAACAGATGGACCCGAGCGCCGCAGGCTGGGCAGTAGTAGGTATCGGTCTGCGGGCGACGCTGCTGAAGCTGGAGCGTGGACTTCTGACTGCGCTCCATACAGTTAGCGCAAAGGTACGGGCCCGGGGGCTTGTTCTCATCGGACGCGCCCTCTCTGGCGTAAACCCCAGTCCCCGGATCGGCCCAGTAGAACCGAAATCCCGACACATCCTCCTGAAGCTGGCGAAGCTCAACGACCCGCTTCTCCGCTTCTTCCTGCGCCTTGCGAATCGCCTCGAGCTGCTCGAGCAGCGCGAGCTTCTACTTCTGGCGCGCGGCAAGCTCCTGCTGGGGGCCGCCGTGGCGCGCCACCTCGACACCGGACCCTGCGCCCACGCCAAGGAGGCCTTCTCATGACCACGCTGATCGACTTCGCCGCCGAGGCGGCCCGCCGGGGGCGCCACCTACGGGTGGTCGACGGCGCCCTGACCCAAGCACCGGTAGTCGACCACCGGAGCCGGGAATCTGCCGCGCTGGCCCGCCTCTACCAACGGCTGCGCTTTCTCCGCGCCCCGCGACCAATCTGCGTCCAGGCGGAGGAAGCCGCGCGTGAGGCCGTGCGCACCGGCGCCACGCCGGAGCAGGCCTACCAGCTTGGTGTTACCGAGGCCCTCAGTTTGATGGATGACGACCGCGGCCCCGGCGCTGCGTAGGAGGAACGATGCAACCGATGATCGACGACCAGAGACCGGCCCGGCAGGCCGCCGAGCTCCAGGCCCACGAGCATGAGGTCGAACGCCTGCGCGAGGCGCTGATGGCCTACTACGTCTGCGGCGAGCGCTGTCATCACCAGTACCGCATGACCCTGGTGTCCCTGACCCTCGCCGAGACCGTCGATAACGCGCTCAGCCAGGCCCAGTCGCTCGACGAGGCGCGACAGATGCTGCGCAACGCCCGGGCCTATGTCGCCCGGCAGATCCGACTGCGGGAGGTCTGAGCCATGAGCGAGACCCGTCTTCGCAACCTCGCCGACCGGTATTCCGAGCGCGCCCAGGCCGGCGAGCACGATGCCGAATTGCTCCACCACCTCATCGCTGACTGCGGCGACGGCGCCGAGCTGATGGCCGTGCTCCGCAACGCCGCCGAGGCCGGTCACCCCCGCGCGCGTGCCCTCTGGCACCGCGCCCTCGCCTCCTGGTCCCGACAGAAAGCGCAGGGCCGGGTCGAATCCAACCGCCGTCAGCAGAACATGCGCGACGCGCTTTAGGAGGGCCGCATGGACATCATCACCGACCGCCTCATGCTCCCGCTCCACACCGAGTTCGATGTCGATGCCGGCGTCTGGGTACTCAAGAACGATGCCGAGGAGGTCCTTGCCTGGGTCGAGGACGAGCAGACCGCGCGGGATCTCGCCCACCTCGGGGACATCGAGCGCAATGCCTTCGCCGAACTGGCCAGCGTCTATGACCGCCTGGCCCGTCGGCTGCGCAGAACCGGCGGCGAGCCCGCACCAGTGCTCAATCTCAAGGTGGCGCTACAAGGCGCCCTGCGACCGATCGAGGAATACGCCAAGGAGCTCCACGAGCGGGCTCACCGCAAACAGGCCGAGGCCGACGAGATCGTGCGCCAGGCCCAGGCACGCGTGAACCGCTACGAAACCGCCCTGGTCACCGAGCGCATCCGACGCGAACGACTGCAGGAGCGCGCCCTGGAGCTCGAGGCCAAGCTCGAGCAGGGCCGCGTCGCCTGACCCACACCCGAACGGAGGTTTCCGATGAACACCGAGATGACGCAAAGCAGCGCCCAGGCATTCAGCCTGACGCCGAAGAGCCTCGACGAGGCGATGAAGTACGCCGACCTGATCGCCAACTCCGAGGTGGTCCCGCAGGACTACCGGGGCAAGCCCGGCAATGTCCTGGTGGCCATGCAGATGGGCATGGAGCTTGGCCTGCAACCGATCCAGGCCCTGCAGGGGATCGCCGTGATCAACGGCCGCCCCTGCGTCTGGGGCGACAGCCTGATTGCCATCGTCCGCGGCCACCCAAGCTGCGAGTACATTCGTGAAGAGTGGGACGACTCCACCTGGACGGCCACCTGCCGCGTTAAGCGCAGGGGCGAGGAGGAGCAGGTGCGCACCTTCGGCCACCAGGATGCCCAGGCCGCCGGGCTGACCGGCAAGAAAGGTCCGTGGCAGGACTACCCCAAGCGCATGATCCAGATGCGCGCCCGCGGCTTCGCCCTGCGCGATGTCTTCCCGGACGCTTTGCGCGGCATCGCCGTCGCCGAGGAGGTCCGGGACATCCCCGAGAAGGATGTCACCCCGGAGCCGGCCAACGAGCCCGAGCAACTGCCGGCCTACCCTCAGGACCGGTTCGAGGAGAATCTCCCTAAGTGGCAGCAGGCCATTCAGGGCGGGCGGATCAGCGTCGAGGAGGTGATCGCCAAGGCATCCAGCTCCTACCAGCTCACCGATGAGCAGGCCGAGCGGATCCGCCAATGCCAACCGATCGAAGGGGGTGAGTGATGGAAGTTCTCGATCTTGTGCAAGGCACCCCGGAATGGAACCGCCTGAGAGCGAGCCATTACAACGCCAGCGAGGCGCCGGCGGTGATGGGCGTCGGGCCGATCCCGCGATCGGACCTGCTCAGTCACAAGGCGTCCGGCACCGAGCAGGCGTTCAGCGACTGGGCGCAGAAGAACCTGCTCGACAAGGGGCACGCCGATGAGGAAGCGGCCCGGCCCATCGCCGAGAAGATCATCGGCGAGGAGCTCTTCCGCGCCACTGTACGCTCGCACATCGACGGGCTACCGCTGCTCGCCAGCTGCGATGGGCTGACGATGCTCAACGACGTGGTCTGGGAGCACAAGTCCTGGAACCAGGCCAAGGCGGAGCAGGTGCGGGCCGGCCAGGTGCCCGATGAGCACGTCTGGCAGCTCGAGCAGCAGCTGATGATCACCGGAGCCGACCGGGCCCTGTTTATGCTCTCGGACGGGACCGAGGATAACTGTATCTGGTGCTGGTACGAGCCGGACCCGGAGAAGCAGCGGCTTCTCGTGCGCGCCTGGCACCAGTTCGACGAGGACCTGCGCGCCTACCAGCCGCGAGAGGACGGGCCCGAGGTAACCGGCTCCGCGCCCGGTGAGCTGCCGGCGCTGCACATCCAGATCACCGGGGGCGTCACCGCGTCGAACCTGAACGAGTTCAAGTCGCGCGCACTGGAGGTCTTCCAGGGCATCAAGACGGACCTGGCCACGGATCAGGACTTCGCGGATGCCGCCGAGACCGCGAAGTGGTGCAAGGAGATCGAGAAGCGCCTCGATGCCGCCAAGGAGCACGCGCTGTCCCAGACGCAGAGCATCGATGAGCTCTTCAAGGCCATCGACGAGATCCGGGAGCAGGCGCGCAAGACCCGCCTGGATCTCGACAAGAAGGTCGAGCACCGCAAGAAGGCCATCCGGCAGGAGATCATCGCCGAGTGCCAGAACGCCCTGGCCGAATCCGCCCGGGGGCACGAGGAAGAACTCGGGCTGCGCATCGAGCCAGAGGCCGACTTCGCCGGGGCGATCAAGGGCAAGAAGACGGTCAAGACCGTTCGCGACGCCGCCGAGCAGGAGCTGGCCGACGCCCGGCTGCGACTAGCCGAGGAGGCCGAACGCCTGCGCGCGAACCTGTCGCGGTTCCGCGACCTCACCGAGGACCACCCCACCCTGTTCCCGGACTGGGCCGACCTCATCCGCAAGCCGGGCGACGACATGGAGGCCGCCATCAAGGCCCGGATCGCCGAGCACCAGGAGCGCCGGCGACAGGAGGCTGAGCAGGAGCGGGCTCGCCAAGCGGAGCGGCGACAGGCTGAGCAGGAGGCGCAGCACGAGGCCGCACCGCCCGTCCACCAGGAGCCCGACGTCAGCGACACCGGCGAGACCACCGAGGCCGGGTGGGACGTGCCGCCGGAGACCGGCGCCGCCAACGCACTGCCAACGCAGTGGACCGTGGCCGTCACTCTGCAAGCCCCCGCCAAGATGACCCGGGCCGCAATCGAGCGGGTCGTCCGGGACGGAGCATCTCAAGCCGGCCAAGTTGTTTCGGTATCCGCTGACCGTGCAGAGCAGGAGGCGGCGTAGCCATGCGGCGCATCAGAACCACAACACGGGCAGTCCGCTTTGCGCTCCAGCTGCGCCGGGCGGGCCTGCCCTGGAGGCAGTGCATCTACTTCGCCTGGGCATCGACGGGCATGCATCAGGCCGCGCCCGAGCGCATACACACGGAGGGCGCATGAGAGCCCCTGCGTCCATTGAGCGCGAAATCGCCCTACAGGAGGACCGGCTCGCGGGCCTGCGCATGGAGTTGGCGCGGGCCCGCCGCAGCGAGGCCCTGGCGGCCGCTTCCCGTCGGCGCCACCAGGAGGTGATGCAGAAGGTCCTCGAGCGCATGGAGGCCGGCTGGTGGGTCTCCGGGGACCGGCGCCTCTGGTGGCACTCACCGGATCAAACCCTCGTCGAGCCGGCCAACGCGGATGACCTGCAGGCCCTAGATACGTTGGCCAAGCATGCCGTGGTCGCCCGGGAGACGGTGCGGCGGAAGGTATCAAGCGTGACCACCCAGATTGGCCATGGCCAATGACCACCGTGGTGGCCATATGATCAGACCCAGCCGGGTGCAGGTCCACTCAGCGCCCCTCTCGCTCCCACTCCTTC
>NZ_JAJNRE010000021.1:0-38259 GCF_022228025.1 Halorhodospira sp. 9622
GGGGGCCCCCCCGGGGGGGGCGCGGACATCCGGCCGCGATCAGAAGCCCTGCTTCTCCATCCAAGGGATGATGCGATCGAAGGCGCGCTCGATATCGTCCATGGAGGCCGCGTAGCTGATGCGCAGCGAATTCGGGCAGCTGTCACCGAAGGCATCGCCGGGGACCACGCACACGCCGGTCTCTTTGAGCATTCGCGTGGCCAGATTGGTGGCGTCGGTGTTCGGCGGCAGCGACGGGAAGATGTAGAACGCCCCCTGCGGCCGATAGCTGGTCATATGCGGGGTGTTGCTGACCAGCTCCACAATGCGGTCACGACGCTGACGGTAAGCGTCGAGCATCTCGTCGACGCACGCCATCCCCCCCTTGAGGGCGGCAACCCCGGCCCACTGGGCCGGCGTGTTGGCGACCGTGGTGGTGAAGATGTGGAAGCGCTGGAGCTTCTTGATCGCCCCCTGGCTGGAGATCAGCCAACCGATGCGCAGACCGGCCATGCTGAAGGTCTTCGACAGGCTGGAGACCGCCATGACGTGGTCTAGGTCCGAGGTGCAGCGCAGCACACTCGGATACTCCATCTCGTCGAGCACCAGGTGATCGTAGACCTCGTCACTGAAGACGTAGACCCCGCGGTAGGCGGCCTCCTGGACGATGGCCTCGACGGTCTCCCGCGGGTAGACCGTGCCGGTGGGGTTGCTCGGCGAGTTGAGGATGATGCCGAAGGTGCGCATGCCGATGTTGTCGATCACCTCCTGCGGATCGATCTGATGACCGTGCTCCGCCCGGGTGGGGATCGGCTTGACCTCCGCGCCGTTCATGCGGATCAGGGGGGCGTAGAGGGGGAAGGTCGGATCCGGGACGAGGAACTGCCGCCCCGGCGCCGCCGTGGCGGCGATCGCCAGGTACATCGCCTCGGTGGCGCCGGTGGTGATGAGCACGTTCTCCGGGGCCAGCGGGCGATCGTAGCGCTCGCTGTAGTACTCCGCCACGGCCTCGAGCATCTGCGGCAGGCCGGCATCCATGGTGTAGCCGGTCTTGCCATCGCGCAGGGCCTGGATATGCGCCTCGACCACGTGCTCCGGCATGGGGAAATCGGGCTGGCCGATGGACAGGTGGATCACGTCGTCCATCTCGGCGGCCATGTTCACCATCTTGCGGATGCCGGGGATGGGCAGGGCCCGGATCGAAGGGCTCCATACCGGCTCGCGCTCGTCGTCGGGATCGATATCGTCGGGATAGGCCACGGCACGCTCCCTGCGTTTCTTCGCACTGGACTCGCGGGTGGCGGCTGCTTCGCCACTCGCCCCTGACTGCAAAGTGTCATCCTTTCCAGTCCGCTTACAAGACCCCCGCGGCCGAAAGCCGGGCAGTCGCGCTCCTTGTCCCTCCCCCGTCCACCCGATACCTTGGACAGAAATCACCGCCAGGAGGTCGAGGGGTCATGGCCGACGGAGCACGACCTGTCATCGCCCTGCTCACCGCCCCGGACGAGGGACCGCCGCCGGGGCTCGAGCAGCTTGAGGACCGCGCCGAGGTCCGCCACGCCACCACCCGCGAAGGGCTCACCGAAGCCATCGCCGATGCCCGGGTCCTGCTGGTGACGGATTTCCGCACCCGCTTCGTCCGCGATGCCTGGCCCCACGCCCGTCAGCTCGAATGGGTCCACGCCACCAGCGCCGGCGTCGACGCCCTGCTCTTCCCCGAGATGGCCCGCTCCTCGATCCCCCTGACCAACGCCCGCGGCATCTTCGATCGGGCCATCGCGGAGACGGTGCTGGGGATGATCCTGCTCTTCGCCAAGGACATGCGTACCACCCTGGCCCTGCAGGAGCGCCGCGAATGGCGCCACCGTGAGACCGAGCGCATCCAGGGCAAGCGGGCGCTGGTCGTCGGGGCCGGATCCATCGGCCGGCAGATCGCCCGGCTACTGGACGGCGCCGGGCTGTCCGTCGACGGCGTGGCCAGCCGTCCGCGCAGCGACGACGCCGACTTCGGCACGGTCTACGGCACAGCGGACCTGCACGAGCAGCTGCCGCGGGCGGACTACGTGATCATCGCCGCCCCGCTGACCGACGCCACCCGGGGGCTGTTCGACCGCCGTGCCTTCCGGGCCATGGATCCCGGCGCGCGCCTGATCAACATCGGCCGCGGGCCGATCGTGGTCACCGAGGATCTGGTCGCGTCCCTGCACGACGGGGAAATCGCCGGCGCCGCCCTGGACGTCTTCGAGGAAGAGCCCCTGCCGGCGGCCCACCCGCTGTGGGACATGCCCAACGTCTTTATCTCGCACCATATGGCCGGCGATTTCGTCGGCTGGCGCAAGGCGCTGATCCATCAGTTCATCGACAACTTCGAGCGGTGGTCCACCGGCTCACCGCTGTGCAACGTCGTCGACAAGCAACGCGGTTACGTGCCACCGGAGAATCCAGCATGAGCAGCAACCCCAACGCCATCGCCGAACTCACCGCCAGCGAACTGCTCCGTCGCTACCGCGGCGGCACCCTCTCCCCCGTCGAGGCCACGGAGGCGGCCCTGGCGCGGATCCGGGCCCACAACGAGACGGTCAACGCCTTCTGCCTGGTGGACGAAGAGACGACGCTGGCCGCTGCCCGGCGCGCCGAGCAGCGCTACCACAACACCTCGCCGATGGGCGAGCTCGATGGCGTGCCGGTGGCCATCAAGGACGTCTTCCTGACCCGCGGCTGGCCCAATCTCAAGGGCTCCAAGACCGTCGACCCGGCCGGCCCCTGGGAGCAGGACGCCCCGGCGGTCTCGGCGCTGCGCCGCCACGGCTTCGTGCCGCTAGGCAAGACCACCACGCCGGAACTCGGCTGGAAGGGGGTCACCGACTGCCCCTGCTACGGCGTCACCCGCAACCCCTTCGACCCCGACAAGACGGCCGGTGGCTCCAGCGGCGGCAGCGCCTCCTCGGTGGTACTGGGCATGGGCCCGCTGGCCCTGGGCACCGACGCCGGCGGCTCGATCCGCATCCCGGCCGGCTTCTCGGGCCTGGTCGGGCACAAGCCAACCCAGGGCCGGGTGCCCCTGTGGCCGGCGAGCCCGTTCGGGCAGCTGGCCCACCCGGGCCCGATGACCTGGACCGTGGAGGACGCCGCACGGCTGATGAACGTCATCGCCGAACCCGACCCCCGGGATCCGACCCTGCCCGCGGCCGGCGGCGACTACGTGGCCGCACTGGCCGGCGGTGTCGGCGGCCTGCGCGTGGCCTTCAGCCCCAACCTCGGCTACGTGCAGGTCGATCCCGAGATCGCGCGCAGCGTGGCCGAGGCGGCGCGCCTGTTCGAGGCGCTGGGCGCGCAGGTCGAGGAGGTGGATCCGGGCTTCGCCGACCCGCGCGAGGCCTTCGATCTGCTCTTCTTCGGCGGTGCCGCCAACGCCCTGCGCAGCATCCCCGAGGAGCGCCACGCCGAGATGGACCCCAACCTCATCGAAGCGGTGGGCAGCGTTCGCGACGCCTCCATGCTCGACTACCTGGCGGCGATGAACGAGCGGGCCGCGCTCATCGAGCGCACCAGCCTGTTCCACCAGCGCTACGACCTGCTGCTCACACCGACGCTGCCCATCCCGGCGTTCACGGCCGGGCTCGAGGTGCCGGAGGGGTGGCACGACCGCCGCTGGCCCAGCTGGACCCCCTTCACCTACCCGTTCAACATGACCGGCCAACCGGCCTGCTCGGTACCGTGCGGCTTCACGGCCCAGGGCCTACCCATTGGCCTGCAGATCGTTGGCACCCGGCACGCCGACGCGCTGGTCCTGCGTGCGGCCCACACCTACCAGCAGGCCGCGCCGCTGACTGACCAGCGACCAGCCTGGGCCCACTGACCGGCGGGCACCGGCTCCGGAATACCGAACCACGACTCCGCTGCCAAGAAGGTCAACATGATCGATTCTCCGCTACTGCCCGAATTCAACTCTTACATCGCCGGTAACTGGGTGGGCGCCGACAACGGCGCCACATTCCAGATCACCAACCCGGCCAACGGCGAGCTGCTCGGCGAACTCCCGGCGCTGGGCGCCCACGAGGCCAACCGGGCGGTCGATGCCGCCGATGCCGCCCTGGCGGAAACGCCGGACCTGGAGACCCGGCGCGGCTGGCTGCAGGCCATCGATGCCGCACTGCGCGAGCACCAGGAAGAGCTCGGGCGCATCCTGACCCTGGAACACGGCAAACCCCACGCCGAGGGCCAGGGCGAGGTGCTCTACGCTGCCGGCTTCTTCGCCTACGCGGCCCGCAACCTCGATGCACTCGCCCCGCGGACCCTGGAGGAACAGCCCCGCGGCTGCACCTGGACCGTACACAACCGTCCAGCGGGCGCGGTGGCCTTGGTCACGCCGTGGAACTTCCCCATCGGCATGATCGCCAAGAAGCTCTCCGCCTCCCTCGCCGCCGGGGCGCCGGCGGTGGTCAAGCCGTCCTCGAAGACGCCGCTGACCATGGTGGCGCTGTTCACCCTGCTCCACCACGAGCTGGACCTGCCGCCGGGCATGGTCAACCTGGTCACCGGGGCCGCGGGCCCCATCGGCGATGCCCTGCTCGCCGACCGGCGCATCCGGGTGTTCAGCTTCACCGGCTCAACCGGCGTCGGTCAGCAATTGATCCGCGCCAGCGCCGACGACTGCACGCGCCTGGCTCTGGAACTCGGCGGCAACGCACCGTTCATTGTCTTTGCCGACACCGATCTTGACTGGGCCGCGGATCAGCTGATGGCCAACAAGTTCCGCGGCGGCGGACAGACCTGCGTCTGCGCCAACCGCATCCTGGTCGAGGCGTCGGTGATCGACACCTTCTCCGAGAAGGTGGCCGAGCGCGCCGCCCGGCTGACCGTCGGTGATGGCATGGCCCCCGGGGTGGATCTGGGGCCGCTGATCGACCGCAGCGGTTACGACAAGGTCCGCCGCCACTACCTGGACGCCGTCGAGCAGGGCGCCACGCCGGTGCTCGGCGAAGACCCGGGCCCGCTGGAGCACGAGCACGGCGCCTACTTCCCGCCGACGGTCGTCCGCGGCGTCACCGCCGACATGGCCTGCTGGCAGGAGGAGACCTTCGGGCCGCTGGTGCCCATGGCCGCCTTCGGCGATGAGGCCGAGGCGCTGGCCATGGCCAACGATACGGAGTTCGGCCTGGCCGCCTACCTGTTCACCGGTGACGACGCCCGGGCCGAGCGATTCATCCGGCGCCTGGCCTTCCCCCACGTGGGCTGGAACACCGGCAGCGGCCCGACGCCGGAGGCCCCCTTCGGCGGCATGAAGCTCTCCGGCTACGGCCGCGAGGGCGGCCTCGAGGGGCTGTTCGAGTTCATCGATACGCAGACCGTGCCCCGCGGCGGCTGACCCTCCGCGGCGCCCCGGGGGCCTGCGGCTGCCGGGGCGCCCCACCCCGCCTACCCGTCGGCCCCGCGCACCTCGCGGAGCGACGAGGCGCCCAGCGCCAGCGCCAGGAGCCGATCCACCCCCAGCGCCACACCGGCGCAATCGGGAACGCCCTGCTCGAGCGCGGTGAGCAACCGCTCATCGAGCGCGTGTACCGGCTGGCCGGCACCGCGGCGCTCGGCCTGCTCGGCCCGGAAGCGCTCGCGCTGCGCCGCCGCATCGGTGAGCTCGTGGTACCCGTTGGCGATCTCCAAGCCGTCGATGAAGAGTTCGAAGCGCCGGGCCGTGCGCGGGTCGGCGTCGTCCAGGCGGGCCAGGGCGGCCTGGCTGGCCGGGAACCCATCGAGAAAGGTCAACTTACCGTGGCCCAGGGCCGGCCCCACGGCGTGAGAGAGCAGCAGATCGAGCGTCTCATCGCGCCCCGCCGGGACGCCCCCGTGCAACTCGATGCCCTGGTCCGCCAGAGCGTCGCGGAGCACGTCATCCGCGTCGGCCAGGGGATCGACACCGGCATAATGACGAAAGGCCCCTTGGTAGGACCAGCGCTCCACCGGGCGATCACCGACAAGCAGCGCCGCCAGCGCCGCCACCTCGTCCATCAGGTGGTGGTGATCAAAACCAATGCGATACCACTCGAGCAGGGTGAACTCGGCGGCGTGCCAGCGCCCGCACTCGCCACCGCGCCAGGCCGGACCGAGGTAGTAGATGTCGCCACTGCCGGCGGCAAGCATCGCCTTCATGGCCGATTCCGGCGAGGTCTGCAGGTAAGCGGTGGCGCCGTCAGCGGCGGCGCCTGGCACCGAGATGCTCTCCAGCGCCGGGTCCATGGCCGCAGGACCGAGACACGGCGGCTGCACCTCCAGCACCTCGCGCTCGGCCAGGAAGCGGCGGATCCGTGCCAGCTCCCGCCCCACCCGGCGCACGGTGGCGCCATCGGCGGCGCCGCGCGGAGCGCCGGCCGCCATCGTCAGTCCTTGGCGCGGCTGACGTACTCCGCCTTGCGGGTGTCGACGCGCAGCACCTCACCCTCCTCGATGAACAGGGGCACCCGCACCGTGGCTCCGGTCTCCAGCTTGGCCGGCTTGGTGCCGCCGCTGCTGGTATCGCCACGCACACCCGGATCGGTCTCGATGACCTTGAGGTCGACGAAGCTCGGCGCCTCGACCTGCAGCGGCGCGTCGTTCCAAAGGATCACGGTGCAGGTATCCTGCTCCTTGATCCACTGGGCCGCATCGCCCACGGCGCTGGCCGGGGCGGCCTTCTGGTCGAAGGAGTTGGGATCCATGAAGTACCAGAACTCACCGTCGTTGTAGAGGTACTGGAGTTCGGTCTCCATGACGTCCGCCGCCTCGACGCTCTCGCCGGACTTGAAGGTCTTCTCGACGACGCGGTTGGTCTTCAGATTACGCAGCTTGACGCGGTTGAAGGCCTGCCCCTTACCGGGCTTGACGAACTCGTTCTCGACGATGGTGTAAGGATCACCGTCGAGCATAATCTTGAGTCCGCCCTTGAATTCGTTGGTGCTATAGGTCGCCATAATCCCCTCGGGTATGCGAAGTTGAAGCGATGCTAACCGATACGGCCCGACAGCCCAAGCCAGGCAGGCAACGCCGCGCCAACGAGCGCTGGCGCCAGGAGCTGATCGGCGCGATCCGCCAACCCGCCGAGCTGCTCCACCGCCTGGACCTGCCCGAGGCCCTGCTCGCCCCGGCGGAGCGGGCGGCGCGGTCATTCCCGCTGCGGGTTCCAGTTCCCTATCTGGCACGCATCCGGCCCGGGGATCCCCACGACCCACTGCTGCGTCAGGTGCTTCCCATCGATGCGGAACTCGAGACGCACCCCGGCTACACCGCGGATCCCCTGGCCGAACAGGACGGGCACCCCGGCAGCGGCGTCCTGCAGAAGTACCAGGGCCGCAGCCTGCTCATCGCCACCGGGGGCTGTGCCATCCACTGCCGCTACTGCTTCCGGCGCTGCTTCCCCTACAACCGCGAACCCGGCTGGCGCACCGCCCTCGACCGGCTGGAGCAGGCGGGAGCGCCGGAAGAGGTGATCCTCAGCGGCGGCGATCCGCTGCTGCTCGATGATCAGGCCCTGGGCGCCTGCCTCCGGCGCCTCGGTGAAATCGAGGCGGTACGCCGGGTGCGTATCCACACACGGCTGCCGGTGGTGATCCCGTCCCGGGTGACGGCCGCCCTGGCCCGCCATCTGGGACAGACCCGCCTGCAGACCGTGGTCGTCGTTCACGCCAACCACCCCAGGGAGGTCGACGCGGAGGTGGGCTCGGCGTTGGCCCGTCTGGGCAATGTCTGCTCGACAGTGCTCAATCAGACGGTCCTCCTGCGAGGGGTCAACGACGACAGCGCCACTCTGGCAGCGCTCTCCGAGCGGCTGTTCGCCGCTGACGTCCTGCCCTATTACCTGCACCTGCTCGACCCGGTGGCCGGCGCCGCCCACTTCGACGTCGACGAAAAAACCGGGCAGCGGCTCTGGGCGGAACTCGCCCGGAGACTGCCCGGCTACCTGGTCCCGCGCCTGGCCCGCGAGGAGCCCGGCGCGGCGGCCAAGACGGTGATTACACCGGACGCGCCTTGAGCGCCTCGATGCGCTCATCCAGCGGCGGGTGCGACATGAACAGCCGCTTGATCGAAGAGCCGCCCATCCGGCCATTGATGCCGAAGGCCTCCATCTCGTCCGGCATGTTCTGCGGCTCCACCGAGCGCTTGAGCTTCTCCAGCGCGGCGATCATCTTGTCGCGCCCGGCCAGCTTGGCGGACCCGGCGTCGGCCCGGAACTCGCGCTTGCGCGAGAAGTACATAGTAATCATCGAGGCCAACACGCCGAGGACCATCTGGGCGAAGATCATGGTGATCCAAAAGCCGGGGCCGTGGCCGTCCTCGTTCTTGAACACCACCCGGTCGACGAAGCGCCCGGCGACGTGGGAGAGGAAGATCACGAAGGTGTTCACCACGCCCTGAATCAGGGTCAGGGTGACCATATCCCCGTTAGAGACGTGGGCCACCTCGTGGGCGATGACCGCCTCGGCCTCGTCTCGGGTCATGTTCTGCAGCAGCCCCGAGCTGACCGCCACCAGGGCGCTGTTGCGCCGCGCACCGGTGGCAAAGGCGTTGATCTCCGGGGCGTCGTAGATCGCCACATCGGGCATGCCGATGCCCTCACGCTGGGCGAAACGGCGCACCGTCTCCACCAGCCACTGCTCCTGCTCGCCGCGCGGACTCTCGATGGGCTGTGCACCCATCATCTTCATCGCCATGTACTTGGACATCGCTAGCGAGATGAACGAGCCGGCGAAGCCGATACCCGCGGCAAAGATCAGCAGCGTGACCAGCTCCGCATCGATGCCGTGCTCGCGGAGGAACTGCTCCACGCCGAGCAGGTTCAGGATGATCGACAGCACCAACACGACGGCGATGTTGGTCGCCAGCAATAACGCGATCCGGGTCAGCATCGTTGAGAACGCTCCTCTTTCGTCAGACTGCGGGATCCACTTCCTGACGCTTGGATTGGGTTCGGCGGCAAAGGTTTCAAGACCCCTTCACCACGCTCAGACGTCGACACGCAGGCCGCGGACCTGGCGCAGCCCCCGCGGCAGCTGAACGCCACGCCGGCCCCGGGCGGCGCGGAAGGCCTCCAGGTCATCGCGACTGAGCCGCTTGCCGGTCTTGCCGGCCTCCACCCGCAGCGCAGCGCCGGCGGGCAGCACGGCGACCGCCACCACCACCTCCTCACGGCTGCGCAGGCGCTGGGCCGGGATGCCGATGAGCTTGTTGCCCTTGCCCCGCGCCATCTCCGGGAGCTCCTCGAGGGGGAAGACCAGCAGCCGACCGTCGGAGCTGGCCACCGCCACCTCGGCCCCATCGGCCTCGGCGGGCAACGCCACCGGCGGCAGCACCGCCGCCCCCTCCGGCAGGGTCAGCACGGCCTTGCCCGCGCGGTTGCGCGAGAAGAGCTCCCGCAGGGGGACACGGAAGCCGTAGCCGGCGTCGGAGGCGAGCAGCCAGCGCGACTCCGGGTCGCCGGCGAGCACCGACTGGAAGCGCGCCTTCTCCGGCGGCGTGAGCCGCTTGGTCAGCGGTTCACCTTGGCTGCGCGCCGACGGGAGCGTGTGAGCCGGCACCGCGTAGGCCCGGCCGGTGGAGTCGAGGAAGACCGCCGGCTGGTTGGAGCGCCCCGGGGCGTGATCCAGGTAACCGTCGCCGGCTTTGTAGGACAGCCCGCTCGGATCAACCTCATGCCCCTTGGCCGCGCGCACCCAGCCCTTCTCCGAGAGGACCACGGTCACCGGCTCGCTGGGCATCAGCTCGGTCTCGTCCATGGCCCGCGCCGGGCCGCGGTGGACCAGTGGCGAGCGCCGCTCGTCGCCGTGGGCCTCGGTGTCGCTGAGCAGCTCGCTCTTGACCTGCTCGCGCAGCCGGGCCTCATCGCCGAGGGTGGCGCGCAGCTCGTCGCGCTCGCGCTCCAGATCCCCCTGCTCACCGCGGATCTTCATCTCCTCGAGCCGCGCCAAGTGGCGCAGGCGCAGCTCGAGAATCGCCTCGGCCTGGGCATCACTGAGCCCGAAGCGCTCCATGAGCACCGGCTTGGGCTCGTCCTCCTCGCGGATGATGGCGATGACCTCATCGATGTTCAGATAGGCGGTGAGCAGGCCCTCGAGGATATGCAGCCGGTCCTCCACCTTATCCAGGCGCCAGGCCAGGCGGCGGCGGACCGTCTCGGTGCGGAAGCTCAGCCACTCCGCGAGCAGGTCGCGCAGGGAGAAGACCCGCGGCCGGCCATCGAGGCCGATGACGTTGAGGTGAACCCGGTAGCCGCGCTCGAGATCGGTGGTGGCGAACAGGTGATCCATCACCCGCTCCGGATCCTGGCGCCGGGAGCGCAGCTGGACCACGATGCGCACCGGCGCATCGTGGTCCGACTCATCGCGCAGATCCTCGACCATCGGTAGCTTGCGCGACTGGATCTGGGCCGCGATCTGCTCCATGACCTTGGCGCCGGCCACCTGGTAGGGAAGCGCGTGGATGACGATCTGCGCCTGCTCCCGCTCGTACTCCCAGCGGGCCCGGGCGCGCACGGTGCCGTGACCGCGCTCGTAGATGCCGCGCAGCTCCTCACGCGGGGTGATCACGTCCGAGGCAGTGGGGAAATCCGGCGCCGGAACGTGCTCGCAGAGTTCAGCGGTGGTGGCCTCGGGATAGTCGAGCAGATGGACGCAGGCGGCAACCACCTCGCGCAGGTTGTGCGGGGGGATGTCCGTGGCCATCCCCACGGCGATCCCCGAACCGCCGTTGAGCAGCACGTTGGGCAGTCGCGCCGGCAGGCGCTCCGGCTCCTGAAGGGCGCCATCGAAATTGGGGATCCACTCCACCGTGCCCTGCCCCAGCTCGCTGAGCAGCACCCGGGCGTAGGGCGTCAGGCGCGCTTCGGTGTAACGCATGGCCGCGAAGGATTTCGGGTCGTCCGGCGAGCCCCAGTTGCCCTGCCCGTCGATCAGCGGGTAGCGGTAAGTGAACGGCTGGGCCATGTGGACCATGGCCTCATAGCAGGCCGCGTCTCCGTGGGGGTGGTACTTGCCCAGCACATCGCCGACGGTGCGCGCCGACTTCTTGTACTTTGCCGCCGCCGAAAGGCCGAGCTCGGACATGGCGTAGACGATCCGCCGCTGCACCGGCTTGAGGCCGTCGGAGACGTGGGGCAGGGCACGATCGAGGATGACGTACATCGAGTAATCGAGGTAGGCCCGCTCCGTGAACTCGCGGAGCGGCTGGGTCTCGAAATCGGAGGCAGCGGGATCGGACATAGTTTTTCAGGATTCAGGTTTAGGGGTTCAGGGCTCAGGGGGCAGCGGTCAGGTTGAACGGATCAGGGGCAGTGGCTACTGGTCCCTAAATGACAATCTCCGCCAAGTTGCCCTTGCTCTCCAGCCACTCCCGGCGCTGGGCGGCGGCGCCGCGACCGAGCAGCATGCCCAGCAGGCGCTCGGTCTCCTCCGGGTCGTCGACGGTGAGCTGCACCAGGCGGCGGGTATCCGGGGCCATGGTGGTCTCGCGCAGCTGGACCGGATTCATCTCGCCCAGGCCCTTGAAGCGGGTCTCCTGCACCTTGCCCTTGATGCGCTCCGCCTCGATGCGGTCGAGGATGCCCTGGCGCTCGTCGCGATCCAGGGCGTAGAAGGTCTGCTTGCCGACATCGATGCGATACAGCGGCGGCATGGCCACGTAGACGTGTCCGCCGGCGACCAGGGCCGGGAAGTGGCGCTGGAACAGCGCGCAGAGCAGCGTGGCGATATGCGCCCCATCGGGGTCGGCGTCGGCGAGGACGCAGACCTTGTGGTAGCGCAGCCCGGAGAGGTCGTCGCTGCCCGGATCGACCCCCAGCGCCACGGCGATGTCGTGGACCTCCTGCGAGGCCATGACCTCGTCCGGCGCCACCTCCCAGGTGTTGAGGATCTTGCCACGCAGGGGCATGACCGCCTGGAACTCCCGCTCGCGCGCCTGCTTGGCGGAACCGCCGGCGGAATCGCCCTCGACCAGGAAGAGTTCACTGCGCGCCGGATCCTGCCCGGTGCAGTCGGCCAGCTTGCCCGGCAGCGCCGGCCCGCTGCCGACGCGCTTGCGGGTCACCTTCTTGGCAGCGCGCTGACGGCGCTGCGCGGCGCGCACCACCAGCTCGACGATCTGCTCGGCGCTCTGGGTATGCTCGTTGAGCCACAGGCTGAAGGCGTCCTTGATGGCTCCGGAGACGAAGGCGGCGCAGTTGCGCGAGGAGAGCCGCTCCTTGGTCTGCCCGGCGAACTGCGGCTCGTGCATCTTCACCGACAGGACGTAGCTGATGTGCTCCCAGACGTCCTCCGGGGCAATCCGCACGCCGCGCGGCAGCAGGTTGCGCAGCTCGCAGAACTCCCGCAGGGCCTCGGTCAGGCCGGTACGCAGGCCGTTGACGTGGGTGCCGCCCTGGGCGGTGGGGATCAGGTTGACGTAGCTCTCGGCCGGGCCGCTGCCCTCGGGGAGCCAGACCAGGGCGCACTCCATCTCCTCGTGCTCGGAGCCGAGCCGGGCGGTGAACGGCGGATCCGGCAGGTGCTCGTACTCGGCCACGGCGCCGGCCAAGTAGTCGCGCAGACCGTCCTCGTAATACCAGCTCAGCACCTCCGGCTCCTGCCCCTCGCCGCCGGTGGCGTCGCCGAGGACGACCGTCAGCCCCGGGCAGAGCACCGCCTTGGCACGCAGCAGGTGCTCGAGCCGCGCCCGGGAGAAGCGCGGGCTATCGAAGTAGCTGGTATCCGGCCAGAAGCGCAGCGTGGTCCCGGTCTCCCGCGTCTTGCCCACCTGCTCCAACGGCTCGATGCGCTCCCCTGCGGAGAAAGCGATGGTGTGCTCGGCGCCGTCACGGCGGATGTGCACCTGCAGCCGCGTCGACAGGGCATTGACCACCGAGACGCCAACCCCGTGCAGGCCGCCGGAGTAGCGGTAGCTCTTACTGGAGAACTTGCCGCCAGCGTGGAGCCGGCCGAGGATCACCTCCACGGCCGGGACCCCTTCGGTGGGGTGGGTATCCACCGGCATCCCGCGGCCGTCGTCGCTGACCTCCAGCGAACCATCGGCGTGCAGAGTCACCTCGATACGCCGGGCGTGGCCGGCCACCGCCTCGTCGACGCTGTTGTCGATGACCTCCTGTGCCAGGTGGTCGGGGCGGTTGGTCTCGGTGTACATGCCGGGGCGCCGGCGCACCGGCTCCAGGCCGGTGAGGACTTCGATGTCGGTGGCGTCGTAGGTCTGCTGGGTCTTGGTCGTCATCGGATCACGTGGTCGCGGATCGGGCCATTGAGGGTTCGCGCTCAGGGCGAGCAGTTTCCGGCTCCCGGCGGCAACTTACAAGGGAGCCGTGCACCGGATATCCCGTCCCCCCTCCGGGGCACGGGCGCGAGCGGGCACCCTGCCGGCTCGACGCTCATTTGACCACCCCTTGCGGCTCCGTTACTTTTCCCCGTCATGAGTGAGAGCGATTCGCAGGAATCCGCCCCCCAGGGCGACCTCCCCGACTTCGAGCGCTCGGTGGCCGAGCTCGAGGCACTGATCGAACGCATGGAGCGTGGCGAGCAGAGCCTCGAGGAGGCGCTGCGCGACTTCGAGCGGGGCATCCACCTGACCCGCCACTGCCAGAAGGCGCTGGGCGCCGCCGAGCAGAAAGTGGCCATCCTACTCGAGAACAGCGAGGACGGTGATGTCGGCCCGTTTCGATCCGACGATTCTTGAAGCCCTGGAGGCGGCACTGCCGCCACTGCGCGAACGCGCGGAGCGGGCCCTGGAGGCGGCCCTGCCCGCCGCTGAAGCCCACCCGACGGGCCTCCACGAGGCCATGCGCTACGCCGTGCTCGGCGGCGGCAAGCGCATGCGCCCGACCCTGGTCTACGCCACCGGCCGGGCCCTGGACTACACCGGCAGTGGGCTGGACGCCCCGGCCTGCGCCGTCGAGATGATCCACGCCTATTCGCTCGTCCACGACGATCTGCCCGCCATGGACGATGACGACATGCGCCGCGGGCAGCCCACCTGCCACCGCGCCTACGACGAACCGACGGCCATCCTGGTCGGCGACGCCCTGCAGGCCCGGGCCTTCGAGCTGCTCGCCGACGGCGAGCGGGAGGACGCCCCGGCCCCGGCCGCCCGCGCCGGGATGGTGCAGGCACTGGCCCGGGCGGCCGGCTCGCGCGGCATGGTCGGCGGCCAGGCCATCGACCTCGCCTCCGTCGGGCGCCGGCTCGACGCCGCCGAGCTCGAGGACATGCACATCCACAAGACCGGGGCCCTGATCCGCGCCAGTGTCCAGCTCGGCGCCCTGGCCAGTGGCCCGACCTGCGCCGCCACCCTCAACGCCCTCGACCGCTACGCCAAGTGCGTCGGTCTCGCCTTCCAGATCCACGACGACGTGCTCGACGTCGAAGGCGACGCCAAGGCCCTGGGCAAGGAGCAGGGCGCCGACGCAGCCCGGGATAAGCCCACCTACCCGTCAATCCTCGGGCTGCGCCAGTCGCGCGAACTGGCCGAGCGGCTGGCTGGCGACGCCATCGATGCCCTCGACGGGCTGGGCCCCGGCGCCGATGTACTGCGCGGACTGGCCGCCTACTGCATCCAGCGCCAGGCCTGAAAGCCCGCCTTCCCGGACAAAAACCCTGCCGAGACCGTCGGGATCGCCCCTTTACAAATATTTAAACTCGTTCCAAATTCAAACCTACCGCTGGAAGCCGAGACCGAGGCCGCAGAATCATGCTGAACCCCACTTGTCACCCGCCGCACACGACGGGCTCAGACACCAGGAACAAGACCATGGAAGACGTCCAGGGACGAGCCGACACCCGGCAGATCGAGATCAACAAGGTCGGCATCAAGGACATCCGCCATCCGGTGCGGGTCCGCGACCGCACGGGGCGGGACCAGCACACCGTGGCCACCTTCAGCATGTACGTGAACCTGCCGCAACACTTCAAGGGCACGCACATGTCGCGGTTCGTCTCGATCCTCGAGGGCCACGACCGCGAGGTGACCGTCGAGTCCTTCCACGAGATGCTCGCCGAGATGACCGACCGGCTCGAGGCCCATTCCGGGCACATCGAGATGGCGTTTCCCTACTTCGTGAACAAGCAGGCGCCGATCACCGGGGTCGAGAGCCTCATGGACTACGAGGTGACCTTCGTCGGCGAGATCCACGGCGACCGGCACGAAACCTGGGTGCGCGTTGCCGTGCCGATCACCACACTCTGCCCTTGCTCCAAGGAGATCGCCGACCGTGGCGCCCACAACCAGCGCTCGCTGGTCATCGTGACGGCCCTCATGGACGGTTTTGTCTGGCTTGAGGAGCTCATCGACCTCGTCGAGCAGGAAGGCTCCTGTGAGCTTTACGGGCTCCTCAAGCGCCCGGACGAAAAACACGTGACGGAGCGCGCCTACGACAACCCGAAGTTCGTCGAGGACGTGGTCCGGGACATCGCCGGCCGCCTCAACGACGATGAGCGCATCGCCGCGTACTCCGTGACCTCCGAGAACTACGAGTCCATCCACAACCACTCCGCGTTTGCGCTCATCGAGCAGGACAAGCGGGGGCGCTGACCGCGCGGCGACACCGCCCCGGCGCGGCCCGGATCAGCTGCCCCGCCCCGCCCGGGGGGCGACCTCCGCCCCCCGGGCGCCCATTTGATAGCAATCAATCGCGACCCGTGCATCGACCGCCTTGAGTGCGTAGCATAGTCCTTGTAGAGTCTCTGACCGTTCGGTCGGTTGGCGAGATGACCGCACCCCGGAACCCGACGTAGGACGCGGAGCCCATGCCCGACAACACCGGTCGCACCGAAGCTGCCGAACGGATCGTCGCCGCTGCCAAGCAACTGTTCGCCCGCGAGGGCTACAGCTCGGTGTCGATCCGCGACATCGCCGAGGCCGCCGAAGTCAGCAAGGCCAATGTCTTCCACCACTTCGCCTCCAAAGAGGAGCTCTACGTGGAGACGCTGCGCCGCTGCTGCGAATCGGCCCGGGCGCTGATCCACGCCTTCGCCGAGGAAGAGACCCGTGACCCGGCACAGCAGCTGCGGGCCTTCGTCCGCGCCGACCTGCACCGCGCCCTGGACGACCCCGATGCCACCCGGCTGGTGCTCGCCGAGGCCTTTGACGCCAATCCGTGTCGCGCCCGGACCCTGGTCGACGAGGTCTTCGGTGCCGACTTCCAGCGCATGACAGAGATCTTCTCGCGCGGCCAGCACACCGGCTCCTGGCGCCGGGACACGAACCCGGCGCTGATGGCGTCACTGATGCTCGCCGCCAACACCTTCTACACCGCTCACCGAGAGGTCCTGCGCCAGCTTCCCGGCGTGGACTTCGCCGACGACCCTGATCAGTACGCGGATCACGTCGTCGACATCCTGCTCGACGGGATCCAAAAGGAGGCCTAAGTGACTGACTGGCACATGCTCGATTCGTCCCCCGAGGCGCCGGCCCGGCCACGCCGGCTGCGGACGGTGGTCGCCATCATCGCCCTGGCCCTGCTCGCTGCCGGCTGTGGCGACGATGCCGGCGACAACGACGGGAACGGCGGCGAGGAGGCGCTTTCGGTGACCTGGATCGAGGCCACCGAGGAACAGGTCCGCGAGGTCCGCAACACCGTCGGCAGCGTCGAGGCCAAGTCGCGCCCGCTGCTCGCCGCCGAGGTCGGTGGCGTCATCGATGCCATCCATGTCGACGAGGGCGCCCGCGTCGAGCGCGGCGACCTGCTCGCCGAGATCGACCGCGAGGACTACGTCGACGACCGGGATGCCGCGGCCGCCGATGTGGCCCGGCTGACGGCGATGGTCGGCGTGCAGGAGCGCAACGTGGCCCGCAACCGGGAACTCTACGAGGACGATCACATCTCCGAGGACGAGCTCGACAACGCCGAGGCCGAACTCGAGGCTCGCGAGGAGGAGCTCGCCTCCGCCCTGGCGCAGTTGCGGCGCGCCGAGCGGGACCTGGAGCGGACCCGGATCCGCGCCGTGGTCAGCGGTGCCGTTGATGAACGCCACATCAGCGAGGGCGACTACGTCACCGCCGGCGACTCGGTCTTCCAGCTCATCAATCTGGATCGGCTCAAGGTCCGCCTGCCGGTCTCCGAGAGCCTGGCCCCGCGGCTCGACAGCGGGACAGAGCTGATCCTGCGCAGCCGCTCCGGCCTGCAGCCAGAGCTGGAGACCACCATCTCGGACCTGCGACCCGGCATCCGCGATGCCACCCGCTCGCTGCAGCTGATCGCCGAGGTGGACAACCCCGGCGGCTGGCGCCCCGGGGCCAGCGCCGAGGCGGAGGTGGTGCTCGATGTCCGCGACGGCCTCGTCCTGCCCAACCAGAGCGTCGTGCGCCGCCCCGCCGGCGAGGTGATCTACGTCCTCGGCGAGGACGGCGGCGCCGTCGAGGAGCGCGCCGTGGAGGTCGGCACCCGCTTCGGGGACCGCGCCGAGATCCGCGACGGGCTGGAGCCGGGTGAGCGCGTCGTCCTCGACGGCGCGGGCTTTCTCACCGACGGCGCCGCCGTGGACGCCGCTCCCCACGAAGGCGACGACGCGGACACGGAGTAACGCACCATGACGCTCTCCGAGCTCTCCATACGCCGCCACGTCCTGGCGGTGATGATCAGCGCGCTGATCGTGCTCATCGGCGCGATCGCCTATCAGGATATCGGCACCGACCGCATCCCCAATATCGACTTCCCCATGGTCAGCGTCACCGTCCACCAGGACGGCGCCGACCCGGAGCTGATGGATTCGGCGGTCACCGACGAGGTCGAACGGGCCGTCAACACCGTCCCGGGCATCGACGACATCCAGTCGGTCTCCCTGCCCGGGACCTCGGTGGTCACCATCCAGTTCGATCTGGAAGTGGACGTGGACGTGGCCTTCAACGAGGTCAACGCGAAGGTCTCCGAGATCGTCCAGGACCTGCCCGAGGAGGCGGAGGCGCCGGTCGTCGACAAGGTCGAGATGGACGCCCAGCCGATCATGTGGCTCTCCCTGCAGGGAGATCGCACGGCGCAGGATCTCGACCGCTACGCCCGCAACGAGGTCCGCCCGCAGCTCGAGGGCATCACCGGCGTCGGCGAAGTGCAGATCGGCGGCGCCCGGGAGCGGACCATGCGCCTGGAGGTCGACCCCGACCGCATGGCCGCCCACAACGTCGACGTGCAGACGATCATGCGGGCCCTCGAGGAGGAGCACGCCCAGATGCCGGGCGGCTTCCTGGTCGGTGGCGAGACCGAAGAGATGCTCAAGCTCGACGTCGAGTACCACGACGCCGAAGGACTCGAGCAGATGATCGTCGCCGGGGACGGCGACGAACGCGTGCGCTTTAGCGACATCGGCCGGGTCGAGGACGGCCTGGCGGACATGCGCCAGCTGGCCCGGTTCAACGGCGAGCCGACCATCGGCCTGGGCGTGGTCAAGATCTCCGGGGCGAACACCGTCGCCATCATCGACGAGGTCAAGGAACGCCTGGACGATCAGATCCGTCCCCAGCTGCCGCCGGGGCTGGAGCTGCACATCTCCACCGACGAGTCGCAGTTCATCCTCGAGCAGATCGACTCGCTCTACCTGACCATTGCCCTGGGCATCCTCTTCGCTGCCCTGGTGATGTGGCTGTTCCTGCGCAACCTGCGCTCGACGGCCATCGTCTCGCTGGCCATCCCCGTCTCGCTGATGGCGGCCATCGCGGTGATCCACTTCTTCGGCTACACGCTGAACTCGATCACCATGCTCGGCATGCTGCTGCTCATCGGCGTGGTGGTGGACGACGCCATCGTGGTGCTGGAGAACATCTACCGCCACCGCCAGCAGTACCGGGAAGGCCCCATGGCGTCGGCGATTTCCGGCTCCAACGAGGTTTTCTTCGCGGTCATCGCCTCCACCCTGACGCTGATCTCGATCTTCGGTTCGGTGATCTTCATGGAGGCGATCATCGGTCGGTTCTTCGAATCGTTCGCGGTGGTGGTCGCCTTCGGCGTGCTCGCTTCGAGCATTGTTGCCCTGACCCTGATCCCGATGCTCGCCTCCCGCTTCCTCCACGTACCGGAGCAGGAGGGGGCCTTCTACCGGGCCCTGGAGCAGGGCTTCAAGGCCATCGAGCGGGTCTATCGGTGGGCGCTCGGCTACATCCTGCGTTTCCGGTGGACGACGCTCGGCCTGGCGGCGGTCTTCGCCGTCACCGTCGCGGTGGTCATCGCCCCGCGCCTGGGCGGCGAGTTCGCCCCGGACGAGGACACCGGGGAGTTCATGGTCAATTTCCAGACGCCGCTCGGCTCCGGGATCGAGTACACCGACCGGCAGATGCGCGAGGTCGAGGCTATCCTTGAGGCGCAGCCGGAGGTGGATCGCTACTTCTCGGCCATCGGCATCGGCGACCGCGGGCAGGTCAACCGCGGCATCGCCTTCGTCCGCATGGTCGACCGCGACGAGCGGGACGCTTCGCAGCAGGAGGTGGTGCAGCGGATCCGCCCCGAGCTCGCCGAACTGCCCGGGGTACGCGCCTTCGCCTCCGACGTGCCCTTCGTCCCCGGCCAGCGCGGCGAGCCCCTGCAGTTCGTGGTCACCGGACCCAACGTCGAGGAACTCGGCGATCACGCGCGGGCGATCCAGGAGCGCCTGGAGGAGGTCGACGGCATGGGCAGCATCGACCTGGACCTGGATCTGGAGCTGCCCCAGGTGGAGGTCGAGGTGGATCGGGAGCAAGCCCGGAGTCTGGGCCTGAACGCCCACGACATCGCCCAGACCATCAACGTGCTTGCCGGCGGCTTCGATGTGGCCCGCTTCGACGACGGCCCCGGGGGCCAGGACGGGCGGCGCTACGACATCCGCCTCAAGGCCCAGGAGGACATGATCCGCGACATCGACGACCTGCAGCGGATCCAGCTCCTCTCTGAGCACGGCGAGATGGTGCCGCTGGAGGCGGTGACCACCATGGAGGAGACCTTGGGGCCGGCGGCGATCACCCGCCACAACCTCTCTTACTCGGCGGAGTTCTACGCCGACCCGGAACTACCACTGGCCGAGGCCGTCGAGGAGCTCAACGCCGTGGCCGACGACGTCCTGCCGCTGAACTTCGACGTGGAGCTGGTCGGCCAGGCCGAGGAGATGGAACGGGCCGTCGCCGCCATGCTCTTCGTGCTCTTCCTGGCGGCGACGCTCGTCTATATCGTGCTGGCCAGCCAGTTCAACTCCTTCGTCCAGCCACTGCTGATCATGGCGGCACAGCCGCTGGCGCTGATCGGCGGACTGCTCGGTCTCTGGGTGGGCGGCTTCACGCTGAACATCTACTCGATGATCGGCATGGTGTTGCTCATGGGCCTGGTCACCAAGAACGGCATCCTACTGGTGGATCTAACCAACCAGTACCGCGAGAAGCGGGATCTCTCGATCAACGAGGCCCTGGCCGAGGCGTGCCCCATCCGTCTGCGCCCGGTCCTGATGACCTCGCTGACGCTGATCCTGGCGCTGATCCCGGCGGCGGCCGGCCTGGGTGCCGGGGCCGAGACCAATGCACCGATGGCAGCGGCGATCATCGGCGGTATGATCACGGCCATGCTGCTCACCCTGGCTGTAATCCCGGCGGCCTACTCCCTGCTCGAGGGCTACCTCGCGCGGCGGGGCTGGGGCCGGCTGAGCAAGATCGCCGAGGACTACTTCGGATGAGGGGCGGCCCCGGGGGCCTGACGGCCCCCACGCCCCTGCGAAAAGGACCAACGCCCATGAAGCGAGGCAACACGAGAGCGCAGTTCAGGCTCGCCCCCCGGTTCACCGGCTGGACCCTGGCCGCCCTACTGGCGCTGCCCGGGGCCATCGCCGCCGGTGACAACGGCAACAACGAGCACGACGCCGCTGAGGCGGTGGTCGACGCCCCGGTCCCGGTGGAGGACGACGAGGACGCCCTGGCGCCGGCGGAGGTCAAGGAGCGAGACCCGCAACAGGACCTGCTGCAGGTGTACCGGCTGGCCCTGGAGGCGGACCGCAGCCTGGCCGCAGCCCTCAACCGGCGCCGCGCCGCCGACGAGGAGATCGCCCAGGCCCGCTCGCAGTTCCTGCCACAGATCACCGCCTCGGCGGGCTACGAGGACCGCGAGACTGCGATCGACATCGACGGGCAAGCCGATTTCGACGACGAGAGCCGCGGCTGGGACGCCTCGCTGTCGCTGACCCAGCCGATCTTCCGGCGCGGCAACTTCATCGACCTGGAGCGGGCCCGTACCGCCGTGGACCGGGCCGACGTGGAGCTCTCCCTGGCCGAGCAGGCACTGGTGGTGGATGTCACCGAGGCCTACTTCGACGTCCTGCTGGCCCAGGACGAGCAGGCCCTGGTCGAGGCCGAGCTGGCCGCCGTCGAGAGCCAGCTGCGCCGGGCCGAGCGGGCCCTGGAGGTGGGCACCGGCACCCAGACCGACGTCGACGAGGCGCGGGCCGCATTCGACCGGGTGCGCGCCGAGCAGGTGGCCGTGGACAACCAGGTGGAGGTCGCCCAGCAGGCACTGCGCCGGCTGACCGGCGAACTGCCCGGCGAGCTGGCCGGCCTGGGCGAGACGTTCGAGCCCAAGCCGGTGGAGCCCACCGACACCGACCACTGGGTGGACCTGGCCCAGCGCTACAACCTGGAGGTCCAGCTCGCCGAGCGCGACGACCAGTTGGCCCGACACGATGTCGAAAGCCAGCGGGCCGATCGCTGGCCGGAAGTAGAGCTCGAGGCGAGCTACCGCCATTTCGACGGCGAGGAGACCTTCCGGCAGGGTTCGGCCGCGACGGATCCGGAGACCCTTGACCAGATTCAGGACACGCGGACCATCCGCTTACAGGCTTCCATCCCTCTATTCACCGGCGGGGCCATCTCCAGCCGGGTGCGCCAGGCCGAGGCGGAGCGCACCGCGGCCAGCGACGACCTGGCCGATCAGCGCCGGGCCGCTGCCCTGGACGCCCGTTCCGCCTTCCTCGGCCTGACCTCGGAGCTGGAGCGAGTCCGGGCGCTGGAGCAGGCCCTCGTCTCGGCGCGCAGCAACGAGGCCTCGGTGCGTCGCGGCCAGGAGGTAGGTACCCGCACCACCACCGACGTCCTCGACGCCCAGAGCCAACGCTTCGAGACCAAGCGCGACCTGGCTGCGGCGCGTTATGATTACCTGCTGAACTTCGTGCAGCTGCAGGTGGCCGCCGGACTGGCGGTGGACGAGACGGTCATCCGCGAGGTCAACGAACAGCTGCAATCGGTTTCCCGATAACCCCGGATCCCATGAAACAAGCAGCGTGCACGACGACCACGGACGAAGCCCTGCAGGCCCTGCGTGACGCGGGGCTGCGCCTGACCCAGCCGCGGCGGCAGATCGTCGCCACCCTGGTGGCCGCCGATACCCCGCTGAGCCCGCGCGAGCTGCATCAGCAGCTCGGGTCTACGGCGTGCGACCCGGTGACGGTCTACCGCTGCCTGACCGACTTCGAACGCCTCGGGCTCGTGCACCGACACGAGTTCGGGGACGGCTCCACCCGCTACCAGCTGGTGGAGGCCGACGGCAGCCACCAGCACTACGTCATCTGCCGGCACTGCCAGCGCAAGGACCCCATCCACGCCTGCCCGGCGGACCTCGAAGCCGCGGTGCGCGCCCGCGGCTACGCCGGGGTCAGCCACACCCTGGAGTTCTTCGGCGTGTGCCCGGACTGCCAGCAGGGATCCGATCAGGAGCCCCGGTGAGCGCCTCCCGAGCCACGCGCACTGCCGAGGATCCTGCACGGGCCAAGCGCCGGGTCACCCTGATCGGCGGGGTGATCAATCTCTTCCTCGGCTCCGGTAAGATCGTCGCCGGCTGGCTGGGGCAATCCCAGGCCTTGGTCGTGGACGGGGTCCACTCCCTCTCGGACCTGGCCTCCGACGCCCTGGTGTACGTGGCCGCCACCTACGGGAGCCAGGAAGCGGACAGCGACCACCCGTACGGCCACGCCCGCATCGAGACGGCGGCGACCGCCGGCATCGGCGCGGTGCTCCTGCTGGTGGCCGCCGGGTTCATCTACGACGCGGTACAGCGGCTACTCGTCGCCCCGGAGTCGCTCTGGGTGCCGGGCTGGCTTGCCCTCGGCGCAGCGCTGGCGTCGCTGGTCATCAAGGAGGGCCTCTACCACTACACCCGGTGGGTGGCCAACCGGGCGCACTCGAACCTCATCCACGCCAATGCCTGGCACCACCGCTCCGATGCCCTCTCCTCCGTGGTGGTCATCGGCGGCATCATCGGCGTATTCCTGGGGCTACCGTGGCTGGACGCCGTCGCCGCCATCGTGGTGGCACTGATGCTCGCCCACGTGGGGATCCGCTTCGCCTGGCGCTCGGTCTGCGAGCTGGTCGATACCGGCCTCGATCCGGAGCAGGTGGCGCGCATCGAGGGACTGGTCGGCGAGATCGACGGGGTTCGCGACGTTCACGGCCTGCGCAGCCGGCACATGGCCGAGGAGGCACTGATCGACCTGCACATCCAGGTGGACCCGCGGCTGAGCGTCTCCGAGGGCCACCGGATCAGTGAGGCCGTGCGCCGGCGCCTCATCGAGGACATCGGCGTGGTCACGGAAGTGCTGGTGCACGTCGACCACGAGCCGCCGCACTGGGACGAGGCCACCGCCGCCCTGCCCCTGCGCAGCAAGGTCGAGCGCGACCTGCAGACCGCCTGGTCGGGCATCCAGGGGGGCGACAGCGTCGAGCGCGTCGACCTGCACTATATGGAGGGACGCCTGGAGGTGGAACTCCACCTGCCCTGGGGCCCGGACTGCGACACCACCGCCCTGCACCAACGTGCCACCCAGCTGGCCGCAGCCGCCGAGGGCCTGGCCTACGTCAGCGCCTGTCGGGTCCACTTCATCGGACGCTGAGCGGGGGCTCGGCCAAAGCAGCCAGTTGCTCGCGCAGCGCCAACATGTGTTCCTCCCAGTAGCGGGGCTCGGCGAACCAGGGGAAGGCCTGCGGGAACGCCGGATCCTCCCAGCGCTCCGCCAGCCAGGCGGCGTGGCGCATCAGCCGCAGGGTGCGCAGGGGCTCGATCAGGTGCAGCTCGCGCGGGTCGAGCTCACAAAAGGTCCGGTACCCCTCCAGGACCGCCTCGAGGAACGACTCCTGCTCGGCCCGCTCGCCGGGAAGCAGCATCCAGAGATCCTGGACGGCCGGCCCGGTGCAGGTGTCATCCAGGTCCACCAGATGGAACCCGGCCTCGGTCTGCAGCACGTTCCCCGGGTGGAAATCGCCGTGCACGCGGATCGGGCGCACCGCCCCGGCACGCTCCCAGCAGGCGCTCACCGCCTCGAGGAGATCCTCGGTAAGGGTGGCGTAGGCCTCCTCCAGGTGCGGCGGCAGCCAGTTGCCGGCCAGCAGCCAGTCCCGGACCCGCCGGCCGTGATCCCCCGGGTCGAGGGCGGGACGATGGGTGAAGGCACCGCCCCCGCCGACGACATGGATGCGACCCAGGTAGGCGCCCAGGCGGCGAAGCACGTCGCGGTTGTCCACCTCCAGCATGCGCCCGCCCCGCATGGGATACAGGGCGATGCGGAAGCCGTGGCTGTGGGCCAGGGTGCTCGCTCCACAGCGCATGGGCGCCACCACCGGCACCTCGGCGGCGACCAGCTCCTCGCTGAAGGCGTGCTCCTCGAGGATCTGCGCATCGTCCCAGCGCCCGGGGCGGTAGAATTTGGCCACCACGGCCGGGCCGTCCTCCACCCCGACCATGTAGACCCGGTTCTCGTAGCTGTTCAGTGCCAGCAACCGGCCGTCGCTGCGCACGCCGCCGACGGCCTCGACGGCATCGAGGACGGTGTCGGGACCGAGGGTCTCGAACGGGTGGCGCGTATCCATGAACCGGCTCCTACAGCTGGGTGTGGGCGACGACGGTCGTCCGGGGGACGGCCCCGGCCCCGCAGTCAGGGTAGCCCGCGGGCTGGTCGGCCGGCTATCCTTGGCCCTTTGAAAGGTCAAGCAGGTGGGAAACCCCATGCGCATGCAGAACGTCGAACGCGGGCCGATCGCGCGGGTCGCGGGCGTCATCGGGGCCATCGCCGTCATCGCCCTGGCGGCAACGCTCGGGATCGTCGTGCTGGCGGTGATGCTCGGTCTGGCCCTCATCGGTGCCGTGATCATCGCCGCCCGCACGTGGTGGCTACGCCGCCAGATGCGTCGCGCCGCCGCCCGCGGCGAAGGCTTCGACCCGGCACGCCGATCCGGCACGCCGACCCGTGGCCGGATCATCGAGGGCGAGTACAGCCGCGGCTCAGAGGACGATCCGCGTCATCCGCGGCGCTGAGTTGAGCCCGCCCCGGCAAAAGCGGCAGGAACCGCCGCGCCCCCGGGAGCGACCCGTTCGCCATAGGGGAGCAGAGACGGCGTGAAGGATCGTTTCACGGTCACCATCACCGACTTCCGCGGCGCCCGCCACTATTCGCTGCACCAGATCGCCAAGCGCTTCGCGCTGGCCCTGGCCGGCGGCTTGGCGCTTGTGCTGCTCGCAGGCGCCCTCGCCCTCCATGCGCTCAACGACAAGATCACCGAACTGAACCAGGTCCGCGCCGACAAGGCCGAGGCCGCCCGCCAGATCGAGCGGCGCAACGAGGAACTCCGCGAGCTGGTCAGCGAGCGGGAGCAAGAGATCCACCGCATGGATCTCGAGCTCGGCCACATCGAGACCCTGGTCGGACTCGATCCCCAGCCGGAGGCCAAGCGCCGCGAGCGGCTCGACACCGCCGGCCAGACGGCGCTCGAGAAGGCGCTGATGTTGCGAACCATCCCCAGCGGCTGGCCCCTCCAAGAGGAGTCACGAATCACCAGCGGCTACGGCTGGCGGACCCATCCGGTGACCGGCGAGCGCTCGTTCCACGCCGCGGTCGATCTGCGCGCACCGGTGGGCGAGAAGATCGTCGCCACCGCCGACGGGGTAGTCAACTTTGCGGCCAAGCACCAGGGCAGCGGGCTCGGCAAGCTGGTCATCCTCGCCCACGATTTCGGTTTCCAGACCCACTACGCCCACCTGAGCCGGATCGAGGTGGAGACCGGCGAGTTCGTCGAAGAGGGCGATGTCATTGCCCGCTCCGGGGCCACCGGCAATGTCAACGGCCCCCATCTGCACTACGAGATCTGGCACACCCAGCGCAAGCTGAACCCGGAACCGTTTCTGGACTGGAGCCTGGAGAACTATGAAGAGCTCTTTGAAGAAGAGGGCCGCGTAAAATGGGAATCATTGGCAAAGGGGATCAATCGAAGAGCCGAAGCCCTGGAACGACAGTTATCTGCGACGGCACGCGACTGGTCGGAGAACTGACCCTGGAGTCGAACCTGCACCTGGACGGGCAGATCAAGGGCACCATCGTCTCGGACCATGACGTGAGTATCGGCCACACCGGCCGCTTCGAGGGCAATATCAAGGCCCACCGTCTGCTGGTCAGTGGCTACGTGGAAGGCGTGATCGACTGCGCCAGCCTCGAGATCGTCGCCGAGGGGCGCGTCTTCGGCGAGCTCCACAGCGACGACTTCATCATCGAGGCCGGCGGCCAGTTCCTCGGCGAGAGCCATCCGCGGCGCGAGGTGCCACTGGCCGCCTTGCAGCATGAAGCCGGCCGGGAGTCGCAACTGACCGGGCCGGAACAGGCGCAGGCGCCAGCACAGGCGGAGACCGGGGCCGATACCGAGGCCGGGGCCACCCCGACGACGGACACCCCGCCCGAGCCCGAACCGGAACCGCCGCGTGCCGACCCCAGGCCCGAGCCGCACCGGGAGGAAGCGCACGGCCCGGCGGAGGAACCTGAGCAAGCGCAGGGAAGGCAGGAGCAGGAAGAAGAGGAGCCGTCGCGCAATGTCCGCCCCCAGCCGAGGCAGACGTTCTGGGGGCGGCGCTGATCTGTGGCGGGCCCGCCGGCGGCGTGTGCTAGCATGGCCGGTATCCGCCTGGGGGATTCAGGGTTTCTGAGCGCCCAGACAGAGACGGCGAACGGGCAACAGAGGGGGAGACGCCGTGGAACGTTGTATTGGCCTGGACATGGGGTACGGGTTCATCAAGATCGATGACGGCCGCGAGGGGCACGTATTCCCCAGCGTCGTCGGCGAGGGCGAGTCGGGCATGCCGATGTCCCTGGGCGTGGCCCAGCGCAGCGGCAGCAGCGAGCTGCGCATCACCTACGGTGGTAAGAGCTATCTGCTGGGCGACTACGCCATCCGCCACTCGCGCCTGGCGCACCGCGGACTGTCGCCGACCCGCGCGGAGGGGGACGACCTCAAGATCCTCTTCCTCGGCGCCCTCAGCCTCTACGCCCGCGAGACGGTGAACAACTTCCACGTGGTCACCGGCCTGCCACCAGGCCGCATGCACATGGCCGACGACCTGGTCCGCCAGCTGCGCGGCGACCACGAGGTCATCCGCCACGTCGGCCCGAGCCGCTTCGGGGTCAGCATTCGGCTCGAGAACATCGAGGTGGTCCCGCAGCCGGTGGGCAGCTTCTGGGCCGAGGTCCTCGACGACCGCGGGCAGATCCGCGGCGATCACCCGCTGCTCAACGGCCGCGTCGGCATCATGGACATCGGCTTCCGCACCAGCGACTTTGCCACCGTGATCGACGGCGAGTACTCCCCGGGCTTCTGCAAGACGGTGCCGCTGGGGATCTCCTTCGGCTACGAGGAGATCGCCCAGGAACTCTCCACCCAGTACGGGCTCGAGCGCGAGCAGTACACGCTGGACGAGGCCATCATCCAGGGCCAGGTCAACGTCAACGGGCGACCGGTAGACATCGTCGAGCTCCGCGACCGCATCTTCGGCGACATCGCCACCAAACTGCTGGTCGAGGCCCGCTCGATGTGGCAGATCCAAGAGTACGACCACATCATCATCACCGGTGGCGGTGGCCGGGTGCTCGAGCGCTACCTCCGGCCCGAGCTCTCCCAGGCCCAGCTGGCGCAGGACTCCGTCACCGCCAATGCCCGCGGCTACTTCAACTGGGCCTATTTCAACGCCCAGCAACGCGCCGCGGAGATGGGCCACGCCGCCGAGCAGGAGGCCCCGCAGGAGGACTACCGTTCCGGCAGCTACGGCACCGGCAGTACCACCTACAGCCGCGGGGGCGACAGCGGCGGGGACGGCGCGGCCGTGCCGCCGGCCCGCAGCGGCAGCGAGGGCTGACCGCCTCCCGCTGGGGCCCACGCCCCGGCGAGCGGATCGGACCGAGGGGCCGCGCCGCCTGGCGCGGCCCCTTTTTGTTTGGCGTGGGTCAATCTGCTGTTGCAACGCAACACGGGTGGTGCTATGTTGCATCGCACAAGGCATGGCGAGCGGTCATGCCTCGAGCAGCTTCAACAAGGAGAGAGACCCATGCAAGACCAGCTCAACAAGACCATGCAGCAGTTCCAGAAGATGATGGAGCCGAGCCGCAAGCTCAACGCGCTGCTCCTCGACCACGCCGAGAAGGTCGCTCACCTGAACCTGGAGGCGGCGCGCTCCTACACCGACCTGGCCATGGAGCAGATGCGCAAGGCCATGGAGGTCCGTGATCCGGAGAGCTTCCAGAACTACCTGAACGACCAGGGCAAGGTCGTGCAGACGATGAGCAACAAGTTCACCGAGAACGCCAGCACCCTGGCCGACATCAGCAAGAACATGGGCGAGGAAGTGCAGAAGATCGCCCAGGAGAACGTCACGGCCATGACCGAGACGATGCAGGGCCAGGCCGAGAAGGCCACCGGCAAGGGCCGCAGCGCGGGCAGCAGTGCCAGCGGTGGTGCCTCGGCGGGTGGCAGCGGCAGTGGCTCCGCCGCCTCCGGCAGCAGCAGCAAGAAGTCCGCGTAACCCCTCCGGGGATTCGCGAAAACGGAGCCGGTGCCCCGCGGGGCGCCGGCTCCGTTTCGTTCAGCCCCCTCAACGGGGCACCGGGGGGGGGTCAGCCGGTTTCCCGGGCAATGGCCCGGGCACCGATGTCCCGCCGGTAAAACACCCCCTCCCAGTGGATGGCGGCGACACCGCGATAAGCGGCCTGTTGCGCAGCAGCCACACGCTCGCCCAGGGCGCAGCAGCAGAGCACCCGACCGCCGTTGGTCACCACCCGGCCGTCGGCGTCGAGGGTCGTGCCCCCGTGGAAGACCTTGCAGCCGGTGTGCTCGGCGTCGTCGAGCCCTTCAATGACATCGCCCCGCTCCACCGGCCCCGGATAGCCGGCCGCCGCCATCACCACGCCGACCGCCGGGCGCGGATCCCAGCTCAGCGCCACCTCCGGCAGCCGGCCGTCGAGGGCAGCCCGGCAGAGCTCGGCGAAGTCCGCATCCAGGCGCATCAGCAGGGGTTGCGCCTCCGGGTCGCCCAGGCGGCAGTTGTACTCGAGGACGCGCGGATGGCCCTCGTCGTCGATCATCAGCCCGGCGTAGAGAAACCCCTTGTAGGGCCGCCCCTCGGCGGCCAGCCCGCGGACCGTGGGCCGGATCACCTCGTCCATGACCCGCTGGTAGAGCCGTTCATCCATCAGCGGCGCCGGCGAGTACGCGCCCATCCCCCCGGTGTTCGGACCCTCATCACCGTCGTCCCGCGGTTTGTGATCCTGAGAGCTGGCCATCGCCACCACATGCTCGCCGTCGACTAGGGCGATGAAGCTCAGCTCCTCGCCCTGCAGGCACTCCTCGACCACGACGCGCGCACCGGCGTCCCCGAAGGCCTGGCCTGAGAGCATGCGCTCGGCGGCCAGCAGGGCGGCATCCTTGGTCGCCGCCACCTCGACACCCTTGCCCGAGGCCAGCCCATCGGCCTTGATGACCATCGGCGCGGGGTGTTCCCGGATGTAGTCGGTGGCCGCGCCCAGATCGTCAAAGGTCCGGTAGGCCGCCGTGGGGACCCCGTGACGGGCCATGAAGGCCTTGGCGAAGGCCTTGGAGCCCTCCAGCTCCGCGGCGGCCGCGGTCGGGCCCAGACAGGGGAGCCCCGCCTCCTGGAACGCGTCCACCACCCCGGCCACCAGCGGTGCCTCGGGCCCAACCACCGTAAAGGCCACCGCTTGTTCCCGGGCCTGCTGGACCAGCGCCGGGACGTCCTCCGCGCCAACCTGGATGTTCCGGACCCCGGGCTCGCGGGCGGTGCCGGCGTTACCGGGGGCGACGAGCACCTCTTCGACCTGCGCCGAGCGCGCCAGGGCCCAGGCCATGGCGTGCTCGCGACCGCCCCCTCCGATAACCAGTACCTTCATCCTCTACCTCGCTTGGCCGCGTTCAGTGGCGGAAGTGGCGCATCCCGGTGAAGACCATGGCCAGGCCATGCTCGTCGGCGGCGTCGATTACCTCTTGGTCGCGCATCGAGCCACCGGGCTGGATGAGCGCCGCGGCACCGGCCTCGGCGGCCTGATCGACTCCGTCCCGGAACGGGAAGAAGGCGTCGGAGGCGAGCACCGAGCCCTGCAGGGCGAGCCCCGCATCCGACGCCTTCTCGCAGGCGATCCGGGTACTGAACACGCGGCTCATCTGCCCGGCCCCCACACCGAGGGTGCGCTGCCCGCCCGCAAAGACGATGGCGTTGGACTTGACGTGCCGCACCACTTCCCAGGCGAAACGCAGGTCGGCCCATTCGGCGTCGGTGGGCTGACGCCGGGTGACCACCCGCAGGTCGGCCGGATCGACCACTGCGGTGTCTCGATCCTGGACCAGGAGACCGCCGCGCACCCGCTTGAGCTCCAGATCTGCGCCAGCCTTCCGCGGCCAGCGGCCGGTCTGCAGCACGCGCACGTTGGCCTTGGCGGAGAAGCGCGACAGGGCCTCGTCGGTGACCGCCGGGGCAATGACCACCTCCACGAACTGGCGAGCCAGGATGGCACCGGCCAACTCGGCGTCGACGGTGTCGTTGAAGGCGATGATGCCACCGAAGGCCGAGGTCGGGTCGACCTCGAAGGCCCGGTCGTAGGCCTCGCGCAGGGTCTCGGCACAGGCCACACCGCAGGGGTTGGCATGCTTGACGATGACACAGGCCGGCGCCTCGAACCCCTTGACGCACTCCAGCGCGGCATCGGTATCGGCGACGTTGTTGTAGGACAGGGCCTTGCCCTGGAGCTGGCGCGCCGTGGCGACGCTGGCCTCACCGGGGGTGACGTCACGGTAGAAGGCAGCGGACTGATGCGGGTTCTCGCCATAGCGCATATCCGCGATCTTCTCCACCTGCAACGTCCAGATACCCGGGAAATCGCCCTGCTGCTCACCCTGCTCGTCGCGCTGGCTCAGGTAGGCGGCGATGGCGCCATCGTAGCGTGCGGTGTGGCTGAACGCCCGGGTTGCCAGGTGGTGACGCAGGGCCCGGCTGGTCCCGCCCAGGCGCTGGACTTCGTCCAGGACCCGATCGTAGGCGGCAGCCTCGGTGACCACCGCCACATCGGTGTGGTTCTTGGCCGCGGCACGGATCATGGCCGGCCCGCCGACGTCGATGTTCTCGATGGCCTCGGCCAGCGTGCAATCCTCGGCGGCGACGGCCTGCTCGAAGGGGTAGAGGTTCACGCAGAGCAGGTCGATGGGCCCGATGCCGTGCTCGTCCATGACCGCGTCGTCCGTGCCGCGCCGCCCCAGCAGCCCGCCGTGGATGCGCGGATGCAGGGTCTTGACCCGGCCATCCATGATCTCCGGGAAGCCGGTCTCGGCCGAAACCTCACGCACCGGGATACCGGCCTCGCCCAGCAGGCGGGCCGTACCACCGGTCGAGAGGATCTCGACGCCTTGCTCATGCAGGGCCCGGGCGAAGCCCTCCACCCCGCTCTTGTCGGAAACGCTGATCAAGGCCCGCCGCAGGGGCCGCACGCCGTCGTTGGTCGCCATATTGGATTGTCCGGGTTGTTCAGTTGTAGTCGATGCCGTGATCGCGCAGCTTCTTGCGCAGGGTCGCCCGATTAAGGCCGAGCAGCTGCGCAGCCCGCGTCTGATTGCCAGAGCAGTAGTCCATCACCGACTCGAGGAGCGGAACCTCCACCTCGTTGAGCACGAGCCGATAGAGACCATTGCAGTCGTGCCCGTCCAGCTCCCTGAAATAGTCATCCAGGGCGCGGCTGACCGCCTCGCGGATGGGCCCCCCCACCTCGCCGTCGCCGCCCCTGCCAGGACCCTGTCCGGGACCGGGTCCCTTGCCGTCCTGCATGCATCACCCCCATTCATGTCTGTCTGGAAGGATAACAGAGCCGACCGGCGGCCCCCCGGGCCCTGGCGGCCCTACTCGACCGGTCGGAATGACAGCGAGAAACTCTCGGCCCCGCCGTCGGGCTCTGCCACGTAGAGTTCCACCGGGATCCGAGCCCCCGGCTCCATGCCCGCGCCCAGGCGCGCCCGCAGACGGCTGTCGGCCACGTAGTCCTCAGGGCGAACCCAGCGCTCGCCGGTCACGTGGCCGTCCAGATCCCGCAGTGTCAGCCGCATCTCGGGATAGGGCAGGCGCCGCTCGCCGGTGTGCACCAGCACCCCGCCGAGCATCAGCGCATCGTCCCGACGCGGATCCGGCTCCAGCCAGCGCTCCTCGACCTCGATGACGTCGTAGCTCGCCGCGGTCTCCAGCTGGCAGTCGTACACGGCGCAGACCGCCGAGAGCCACGCCCGCGTCCCGGGCAGCTCGAGCAGCTGCGCGCGGTAGAGGTACGAGCCATGGACCAGGGCCGCCGCCAAAACCAGCACGCCAGCGGCGGTCATCCAGAGGCGCCGCTTGGGCCTCGTGCCAGCCCCCGGGACGCGGGCGGGACGCTGCCCGGCACGCAGCTCGGCCAGGACCTGCTCCCAGTCGGCCTCGGACCCCCCCGGTTCGGCTGCCCGATCCGCCGCCTCCGGGCCGGAACCTGCGCGCTCCCCCGCGGTCGAGCGCTCACCGACGAGGGCCTGCAGGTCCACCGGCCGATCGCCGCTGTCGTCGGGCAGCAGTCGGCCGATGGCCGACATCTGCGGTCCCAGGGCGGGGATGCGCACCTCGTCCCCACCGGCGGACCGGGACGGCGGGGCCCCGTCGGTCGTCGCGGCACCCGGCTCGCCGGGCAAGTCCTCGCTCAGCGCCTGAACCGCGTCGAAGGTGGTCTGGCACAGGCCACAGGTAACCCGACCGCGCGCCTGGCGAAGCTGCCACGCACGCAGCGCGAAGATCGTCCCGCATCCAGGGCACTGGGTGTACACGGGCTTCCCTCGTTGTTGGAAAATCCGGCGACCGACGTTCAGGCGGTGCGGGTGCCGCTGACCAGCACCCAGTCGCCGCGAGTCTGCGGCGCATCCCAGGCGATGCTGCCCTGGAAGGCATCCATGACCTGCTGCTCCTGCCCCAGGAGGATCCCGGAGAGCGCCAGGCGCCCACCGACGCGAACGCCGCTACGCAGCTCACCGGCCAGCTCCACCAGCGTCGATGCAAGGATATTGGCGACGAGGAAATCGGCGCAATACGCCGGCCGCTGATCGACGGCGTACGCCGGGACCCAATCGGCGACACCGTTGCGCTCGGCGTTGTCGCGGCTGGCGATCACTGCCTGGGGGTCGTTATCGACGGCCATGCAGCGGGCCGCGCCCAGACGTACCGCAGCCACGGCCAGGACGCCAGAGCCGGCGCCGAAATCGAGGCCGTCACGCCCCTGGATCGGCTCGCCATCAAGCCACTGCAGGCACAGCGCCGTGGTCTCGTGGGTGCCGGTGCCGAAGGCCAGCCCCGGGTCGAGGCGGATGGCCACGGCGTCGCGCGGCAGCTCCGGCTCGCTCCCGGTGGGGACGATCCAAAGCCGCTCGCCGAAGGCCATGGGGCGGAAGTGGTCGAGCCACTCGCGCTCCCAGGCACGATCCTCCAGCGTCTCCGCCTGCCAGCCTTGCAGACGTTCGCCCAGCTGCCCGGCGAGCAGCTTGTAAAGGTCCTCGGGATCGGTCCCGGCAGGAAACAGCGCGGCAACTCGAACCCGCTCCCACATCGGGTGCTCGCCCACGCCGGGCTCGAGGAGCACGGTGCCGTCATCGGCCTGGTAGGTCTGGGACAGCGCCCCGGCCAGTTCCAGGGCGCCATCCACGGCATCGAGGTCGCCGGCGGCGACCTCCAGCGTCACCTGCAGCTGCGCCACGACTCAGGAACCTTGTCGCGGGGTCGGGGGAACCACGAAGCAGGCGGCCTGCTCGCGGGTATAGAAGCAGCCGTCGCGCTCGAACCCGGAGACCACCCTCTGCTTCACCGCGATGACCCGACCGCGGTCGTCGCGTTCGCTGATCAGCTCCTCGGGCAGACCGTCGAGGCGGTGAAAGGGGGCCGGCTGCCCGTTCCCGCTGCAGGAGAGGTAGATCGTCCCCGTCTCGGTGTCCAGGAAGGCCGGGCGGAAGCCGTGGTCCCGGTTGCAAGCGCTGACGCCACCGGTCCCCTGGAACGTGGCGTTCTCACACTTGAGTCGCTCTGCCGTAAGGGCGCGAGCCATCGCTCACCACCTCCGAACGTCGATACCGCTTCACGGGTTATCGGCCGCTCCACTGGCCCCCTGAGTCGGGCAACGCTCCCTGCGTTGCTACTGATTCCGGTAGTTGGACACCGCGTGCTCGATCTCGGCTCGCGCGGCGTCGGCGCCCTTCCAGTCGCGCACCTGAACCCACTTGCCGGGCTCAAGATCCTTGTAGTGCTCAAAGAAGTGGCTGATCTCCTGCAGCAGGCGCGGCGGCAGGTCGTCGGGCCCCTTCACCTCGCTGTAGTCGGTGGTCAGCTTGTCCACCGGAACCGCAATCAGCTTGGCATCCTCGCCGGACTCGTCCGCCATCTCCAGCACACCCACCGGGCGGCAGCGGATCACCGAGCCGGGCTGCAACGGCAGGGGGGTGATGACCAGGGCGTCTACCGGATCGCCATCATCGGCCAGCGTCTGCGGCACAAAGCCGTAGTTGCACGGATAGTGCATGGCCGTGGCCATGATGCGATCGACGGTGAGCGCACCCGTCTCCTTATCCACTTCGTACTTCACGGGGCCGCCGTGGAGCGGGATCTCGATGACGACGTTGATATCGTCCGGAATCGACCGCCCGGCGGGCACGGAATCGAGGCTCATGCAGTTACTCCGTTCAGTAGAGGACGTTTGCGTATCGAGGAACGGTTCGACAGGGGCGAACTGTAACGCCGTTGCTGCGCCGCGGCAAGCAAGGCCGCGGCGCAACCGGCCGCCCCGTAAGGGGCCCTATGCCAGCGCACCCCGGCGTCGACGTCAACCGGCGGCATCGTGCCGCCATGCCATGCGGTATGATTGGGCCGAACAACCACCCAGGGGGAGAGCATGGGTCCTTTGCTGCAGAAACTGGTGGGGATCTGCCTCTTTCGCGACGGTCCCCAGGATCTGCCCTACTCGACCACGCACCTGCTCGGGTTGATCGGGGCGAGCATGATCCTAACCTACATCGCCGCGGACAACCTCCCGGACACGGGCACCGTCGGCCTGCAGGTGGTGGTCGCGACCGGCTTCAGCCTGGCCTTCCTCTACGCCCTGCTCCTGCTGCGCGGACTAACGCCGCGCTTCACCCAGAGCGCCACGGCGATGTTCGGCACCGACGTGCTGATCGGCATCCCGGTCACACTGATGACCTTCCCCATCGCCGCCTACGGCGCGGAGCAGGCCCAGGGCGCCGCCGCCGGCATCCTCTTGCTCTGGTTCTGGCAGGTGGCCATCCTCGGGCACATCTTCCGGCATACGCTGGAGATGCGCCTGGCGCTCGGCATCCTCCTGGCGCTGGCGTACAGCTTCCTCAGCTTTCAGGTGGTCCAGCTGGCCGCCGACTGATCGGGACGGTCCATGAAGATACACATCCTCGGTATATGCGGCACGTTCATGGGCGGCGTCGCCCTCCTCGCCCGGGAGAGCGGGCACGCGGTGGACGGCAGCGACAGCGCGGCGTGGCCACCGATGAGCGACATCCTCGACCAGGCGGGCGTCCCGGTCCGACCCGGCTACGACGCCGCCCACCTGGAACCCGCCCCGGACCGGGTGGTCATCGGCAACGCCCTCTCCCGCGGCAACCCGGCTGTCGAGCACATCCTGGACCGCGGGCTGCCCTACCAGTCCGGTCCCGCGTGGCTGGCAGAGAACGTCCTCAACGGCCGCTGCGTGGTGGCCATCGCCGGCACCCACGGCAAGACCACCACCGCCTCGATGACTGCTTGGGCCCTGGAGCGCTGCGGCCTCGACCCGGGCTATCTGATCGGCGGCGCCCCGGGGTTCAGCGAGCGCTCCGCCCGGCTAGGCACCGGTTCGCCCTTCGTGGTGGAGGCCGACGAGTACGACACGGCCTTCTTCGACAAGCGCGCCAAGGTCGTCCACTACCAGCCCCGCGTCCTGCTGCTGAACAATCTGGAGTACGACCACGCCGACATCTACCCGGATCTGGAGGCCATCGCCACGCAGCTCCACCATGCGGTGCGTACCGTCCCCGGCAACGGCCGCGTGCTCATCAACGGCGATGACCCCAACCTGCCCGCCGTCGTCGCGCGCGGCTGCTGGTCGCGGCTGGAGCGAATCGGCTTTGGCGCCGACAATGACTGGCGCATCACCGCCGACGACGGCCCTGACGCCGGCGCCGTACTCCTGCACCGGCGCACTCCGCTCGGCCCGCTGCATCCGCCGCAGCCGGGCCGCCACAACCTGGCCAATGCCGCGGCGGCGGTGGCGGCTGCCGCCGGGGCCGGGGCAGATCCGACCACCGCCCTGGAAGCCGTGAACGCCTTCCCCGGCGTCCGCCGTCGGCTGGAGGTGCGCGGCCGCGTCGGCGGGGTCGAGGTCATCGACGACTTCGCCCACCACCCCAGCGCCGTGGCCGCCACCCTGGAGGCCCTGGCCGCCCCGGGGCGGCGACTGCTGGCCGTGCTGGAGCCGCGCTCGAACACCATGCGCCTGGGCATCCACCGCCGGCAGCTGGCCGACGCCCTGGCCCGCGCCGACCACGCCTTCGTGTTGACCCCACCGGACCTGCCCTGGTCCGTCCCCGAGGCCCTGGCACCACTGGGAGGGCGCCTGCATACCGCCGCCGAGGTCGACCACCTGGCCCGGCTCGCCCTGGCCGAGGCGCGCCCTGGCGACCGCCTGGTGGTGATGAGCAACGGCGCCTTCGGCAACATCCACGAGCGACTGCTGGCCGGCCTGGAGGCCGGGAGCGCCCCGGCATGAGCGGGGTCAGCGTCGCCCTAACCGGGGCCTCTGGCCTGCAGTACGGTCTGCGCCTGGTGCAGACCCTCGCCGGGGCGGGCGAGACCGTCCATCTGCTGGTCTCCGATGCTGCCCGGGTGGTTGCCGGACTGGAGACGGACACGCCGCTACCCCGGCGCAGCGCCGAGTTGCACCGCCAACTGGTCGGGGCCCTAGACATCGATCCGGCGCGGCTCCACGTCTACAGTGATCAGCAGTGGACCGCACCCCTGGCTTCCGGCTCGGCAGCCCCGAAACGCATGGTGGTCTGCCCCTGCACCACCGGCACCCTGGCGGCGATCGCCGGCGGACACTCGGACAGCCTGATCGAGCGCGCCGCCGATGTGGTACTCAAGGAGCGCGGTCAACTGGTGGTGGTTCCGCGGGAGACCCCGCTCTCGGCGATCCACCTGGAGCATATGCTGTCCCTGACGCGGCTCGGCGTGGTGGTCCTGCCGGCCAACCCGGGGTTCTACCATCGGCCGCAGCGGGTCGAGGACCTGATCGACTTCGTCGTGGCACGGATCCTGGACCACTTGGATGTGGCCCACGACCTGGGCCCCCGCTGGGGCAAGGAGAGCGACTGATGGACGATGAGCTGCCGCTGTTCCCTCTGCGTACAGTGCTTTTCCCGGGTGGGCGACTGGAGCTGCGCATCTTCGAGCGCCGCTATCTGGATCTGGTCACCTACTGCCTGCGCAACGACAACACCGGCTTCGGCATCTGCCTGATCGAGAATGGCGGCGAGGCGGGGCTGCCGGCCCGTCCCCACGCCGTGGGGACGGAGGTGCGCATCATCGACTGGGACCAGCGCAGCGACGGTCTGCTGGGGATCACCGTCGAGGGACAGCGGCGCTTCGAGATCCTTGAGCGGCAGACCCCGACGGGGAAGGTGCAACAGGCGCAGGTGCGCTGGCTGACCGACCCGCCGGCGCCGCAACTGGACGCCGAGCTCCGCCCGCTGGCCGATCTGCTGGAGCGAATCCTCGATCAGATCGGCGGCCTGTACGGGGCCATGCCCCGCCAACTCGATGATGCCGGCTGGGTCAGCGCGCGGCTATCGGAGCTGTTGCCGATCCCCACCGAGGCGAAGCAGCAGCTGCTGGAGATCGACGCCCCGGAGGAGCGCCTGGAGCTGCTGCGCCGGGCCCTGGAGCAGGACTCGCCGCCCCGCGGCGACGCCGACTAGCCCCACGCA
>NZ_JAJNRE010000022.1:0-32211 GCF_022228025.1 Halorhodospira sp. 9622
CGCGGGCCGGCCCGGGGACTTCTCTGCCGCCAGACCCGGCGGTCAGCACACCGACGCGCCCGACACCGTCCGGTGCCGGGCGTCTACGCATTGCCAGCTTCCGCGTTGCCGAGGCGATCGCCGTCGGGCGCATTGGACGGCGCCACCACGCCGGCGCGGGTTCACTCATGGTAATGCGAGGATCGGGGCTCCCTGCCGGCAGCGGACGGCGAGTCGATGATTCGGTTGGGATGCCCCTCCAGGATGCCTTCGATGCCGCGGAACGGGTCGCCGATATGCATGCCCCGGTGATCGATCCGGAACTGCCGAATGCTCTTCTCGTGAGCGGCACCGCGCATCTTGAGGACGGTGAGCCCGCGCCGCACCTCGCCGGCCATTTCGACGTAGCGCAGCAGGATGATCGAATCGGTGAGTGTGGAGATGTGGGCCTCGGTGACGGAGGATCCACCCATCAGCGAGGGCGTACTGGCCGTAAACAATCCCGCCGTCTCCCGATCCTTGGTGAAGGAGGTCAGAGCGATGACAAACTCCCGGAACCCACGTGGGGTGGCTACGCGCTCCAGCGCGGTCAGGCTGTCGAGAGCGATCCGGTGGGGCCGGAAGGTGTCGATGGCCTGCTTGATGCGGATGAGGTGATCCTCCAGCCCGGCCGACTCCGGGTACTCGCAGTGGATTTGCAGGTCACCCCGCGCTTCGGCGGGCTCGTACTGAACGTCCCAGCCACGGGCGTTGCGGATGAGCTGGTCGCGACTCTCCTCGAAGGCAAAGAGCAGGCAACGCTCGCCGACCGCCAGGCCGCCTGCGATGAATTCCGTGGCCATCAGGGTCTTGCCGGTCCCCGTGGCCCCGGAAGCGAGCACGATGGAATCCCTGTAAAAGCCACCGCCGCACATCCGGTCCAGATCGGCGTTGCCCGAGGTAATACGCAATTCGGAGGAACGCTGGGTCAGTTCCATCGCCGAGAGCGGGATTGCAACCACACCGCTTTCGGGCAGGATCGTGAACGGGTACTCCCCTTTCTGGTGGTTCGTGCCGCGGAATTTGAGGATCTCCACCGTCCGGCGGCGTGTCTCCGCCTCCAGGATATTCCGCAGGATGACCACGTTATCCGCAACGAACTCTTCCACCCCGTGCCGTGCCACCAGACCATACTCGGCTTCGCGCTCGGCGGTCATGACGGTGGTGATCTCCAGGCGCTTCATCTGGCCGGCAATCCGAAACAGATCCCAGCGCACCTGCCGGACATCCGGGAAGCGCGAGAACATGGCACCGAGGGAGTCGATGGCCAGGCGGGTCGCGCCCGAGCGCTGCACGGCGCCGAAGACCCGAGCGATCAGGCCACCCAGGTCGTAGGCGCCGGTCTCCTGCGGCTCCTGATCGATATCGGGGGAGGCGTCCACGAACGTCCACCAGCCGCTGGCCTCCCACTCCTCCACGGGCCACCCGAAGGCCTGCAGATTGCGCCGCAGGTCGGCCGGTGATTCCTCGCAAGTGACAAAAACGCCCGGGGTTTGCTCATCGAGGATCCCCGCAGCCAGGAACTGCCCCGCAAAGACCGTCTTGCCGCTACCCGGCGTACCCGCGACCAGAGTGGTCCGTCCCGCCGGGACACCCCCCCGGGCGATGGAGTCGAACCCCGGGATCCCGGTGGCGGTCTTGCACACCGGCTCGATGCTCCGTTCACTCATGGCATTCCATCCTTTGCCTCGGGGATCAACTGCAGGCCGTTGAGTACCTGCTCACGATCCGAAAGATCACCGATGACACGCCGCACCGGTGGCGGTAGCTCCTTGATGAGCGCGGGGGTGGCAATCACCCCCTCTTCGTCACCCCGGTGCGGCTCGTGCATCAGATCGACCACCTCGATGCGGTACTGATCCGGGAACTGTGACTCGCAGATCCGCTGGAGATTGTGCAGGGCTGCGCGGGCGTGCGGACTGTCGCCCGCAATGAAAAGCCGCAGCAGATAGCGGGGCGCGGAGGTGTCTTCTGGCATATCTGGCGTGCCCTGAGGTCTTCCGGGCAGGCTAGCATCGCCGGTTTTACAAGACCATCGAACGCCAGCTGGCGTGCTTGTGCACGACCGCCTGCGTGCTGGCAGAATGCCCGCAGGACGTGGCCGGGATCGACCCTAATCGGGGCACCGACCGCCGCCCGGGCCCCCGAAGCGACACAAGGACTCCCGCACATGGAAAAGGCGTCCCTCACCGCGACGGCTTAGGCGCCGCATCCGCACCAGCAACGATGCAGGACCCTTTCTGACCGGTGGAAGCAAACGACTGGCTACTGCTGATCACCGTCTGCGCCCTGGGGGCCATGTCGCCGGGGCCGAGCCTGGCGGTTGTGGCGCGTCACAGCCTGGAAGGCGGTCGGTCGGCCGGGCTCACCGCGGCCGTCGCCCACGGTATCGGCGTCGGCGGCTACGCCGCCCTCAGCGTGGTCGGGCTGGCCGGTATCCTGGCCGCCCACCCGACCCTGCTGGCGGCCATCCAGGGCCTGGGTGCCGCATACCTGGGCTGGCTGGCCGTGCAGTCCGCCCGCAGCGCCCGGATCGGACCGGAACCCCCTGCTGCACAGAAAGACCGGTCGCCGGCGCAACCGGGCAGCCCGATCCAGGCGGCAGGAGACGGCCTGGCCATGGCACTGCTCAACCCGAAGATTGCCCTGTTCTTCCTGGCGATCTTCAGCCCGTTCACCGGCCCCGGGCAGGCGGCGTGGGAGCAGGCGCTGATGGTGTCCATTGCCGCCGGGGTGGACATCGGGTGGTATGCGGCGGTCGCCGCGCTGTTCTCGCTGCCAGCCTGGCGTGAGCGGCTAAACAGCCACCAGCGGCTGCGCGAAGGGGTCTTCGCCGTGGTACTGGCCATGCTCGCGCTCTACACCGCCGGCATCGCCGTGGGCGCTGTCTGAGCCCGCGCGATGAGCCGGGGCGGCCGCAATCACCCGCGCTCGGCGCGATCCACCGCCTCGCCCCACTCCTGGTCATAGCCCCAGGCCATGTGCGGCGAATAGAGCACGCGCAGCTCCTCCTGGCGGTACACGCCACGGATCTCTACACCCTCCTCCTCCGCCAGCGAGCGGAACCGTGGGCGGATGAAGACGCTGCCGTCCGGCCGGCGCAGCAGGAAAACCTGTGGGGCCATGCTGCTCGGGCCGCGACGGGTCACCACCGCGGTCTCGCCGTTGCTCAGATCGACCAGGGTGCCCGGTGGAAAAACCCCCAACTCGCGAATGAGCAGCCGCGTCAGCGTGGCGTCGAAGCGACACCCATCGTCCGCGTATAGCTCCCGCAGGGTATCCCGGATGACATGCGCCGGGCGGTGAGCGCGAGGGGTCACCATGGCCATATAGACATCGGCGAGCATGACCACCGCGGCCTCGGTACTGATCCCCTCCCGCGTCAGCCCGCGGGGGTAGCCGGAGCCGTCCATCCGTTCGTGATGCTCGCGGACGGCGCGCAGCCAATGTTGATCCTCCAGGCCCGCGGCCGTCAGCAACGCCTCGGTCCGCTCCGGGTGACTGTGGAGTTCACGGCGCTGCGCCGCGCTGAGGGCGCTCTCCTGCTGATCGAGCTGTTCCTGCAGGGCGAGCATGCTGAGGTTGGCGGTCAGCGACGCACCGACCACCGCCCGGCGCTGACCACCGTCCAGAGAGGCGGCGCGGGCGAGCAGGTCCGCGACTACAGCCTTGCGGATGGGGTGCAGCACGCGATTGGGGAACTCGCGGTTGATGTGCGCCGCCGCCAGTGCAGCATCCGGATCGCGGTCGATCAGGTTGCCGAGCTGGCTGATCATCCCTTCCAGCCGCAGCAGGTAGTCGTGGCGACCGAGATCGATGGCGTGATGGACCCGCCGCAGGGAAGCGGCACATCGGTCGAAACTGACGAAGGGATCGAACTTCAGTTCGCCACTGTGGTTCTCCCAAGACGGGCTGGCTTCCCCCAGGGTAACCGTATCCTCCTGGAACGAGGTGGCACGAGCGCGCCCCGACTCCAGCAGCATCTGACGCTGCGCGTCGCTTTTCAGCACGCGGCCGGAGCGCAGCAGGAGCCGCTCGTAGGTGTCGTAGATGGAGTACGGCACCGGGCGACCCACGACGAGATCCTTTCCGCGCACGGGCAGGAAGCGCTCCGGCTCCCCGCTTTCTGGGCTGCGTTTCGACTGCTCGCTCATGATCGCTGGTGACCGCAAAATGGACCGATTAGGCGGTGGGCCGCTACGACAAACCGCCGCAGGCTGGTTTCAGCCTCCCAGAATATCGGGAAACGGACGCTGGGAGAACAGGGGCGGGGCCGCCGGGCCCCGCAGCCCCCGGCAGCGCGCTTGGCCGGGACGGTGCCAGCCGCTAAGCTGGGCACCCATGACGCGCGCAACCTTCGGCCGGACCTGGTGGGGCGAGCAGTGGCTTGGCGCCCTGCACGAAATCGATTACACCAACCGCCTGCCACGGGGCCGGCGTTACGCCAACAACGGGTCCGTCCAGGCCCTGAGCATCGATCAGGGCGAGATCACCGCCCGGGTGAAGGGATCGCGTCGCCAGCCTTACAAGGTGCACCTGCGGATCCCTGCGTTGCCGGCGGATCAGACCCGGCAGCTGATCGATGCCATTGCCGATGATCCGGCGCTGCTCGCGGGGCTGCTCAACCGGCAGCTGGATCCGGCGGTACTCGAGCGCGCCGAGGCGGCGGGCATCCCCGTCTTCCCGAACAGCTGGCAGGAGCTGGGCATGCGCTGCTCCTGCCCGGACTGGGCCATCCCGTGCAAACACCTGGCGGCGGCGATCTATCTGCTGACACGCGAAATCGATACCGATCCGTTTCTGGTCTTCCGATTGCGCGGGGTCGACTTACTCGGCGCGCTGCGCGAGCGGGGCCATGAACTCCCAGAGAACGACGCCCTGGGGGCGCCGCCGAGCCTGGCGGCGGCACTGCGCGCCGGCAGCGCGCCGCCGGAGGAGACAGCGGCCGACCCGGCAGTGCTCGCCGAGCTAGATTTCTCACGGCTGCCCGATCGCATCGAGGCGATCCCGGACGCCCTCCCCCAGGAACCGCCGATCGGCGGGCTGAACAGCTACCGTAAGCTCTGGCGCACCCAGATACGGCGTGTCGCTCGGCAGGCCCAGCGCACGCTGAGCGACGCCGCACGCAGCGACGCACAGGTCCAGGAGGCGCAGACCCAAGCCACCACCCTGACCCCGGACGACCGCCCCACCATTCGGGTGGATGCCGACGGCGACGTCCAGATCGACGGCTGTGAAGCGGCTGCAGAGCTCGCCGACCTCGTCGAGCTGCTCGCGCCCCTGGACGCCGACCAAGTGGCTGACTTGCAGCCGGAGGTTGCAGCCCTTCATGCGGCCTACCGCGCCGCCCTGCACCTGACCGCCGCCGGCGCGGCGGTACCCTGGGTACTGACCATCGACCGGGGCGGCACCAGCGTCCTGTGGATGCCAGCGAGCCTGGATCCGCAGGTCAATACGCTCCTGCGCAGCCTTGCTGCGGGCACCCCGGAAGGGGTCATCCGCCTGGACGAGCCCGGGGCCGACCAGGGCCTCGACCGCCGGACGCGGGCCCGTCTGCTCTGCGGCCTGTTCATCGATTACTGGATCCGGGAGTGGAGCGAGCTTGCCAGCAACGCAGCCGCTGACCCGGTGGCCGACCTGCTTTTCGGCGGTGGCTGCGCCTGGCTGTCGGATCCCGGCCAGGGCGGCACCGCCGCCAGCCTGCACCATTGGCTGCGCCGTTTGCACCTGGCCGAAGCGGCGCAGACCCTGATCCTGCGTGTGGACGAGCCGCAGCCCGAATCCTTCGAACTCTCCATCGAGGTCGGCGACGAGCCGGGCGGCAACGGTGCGGGCGCCCATCGCCCGCTCGCCGACGCCCTCGCCGAGCGCGGCGACGGGCACAGCGAGCTGCTGCGCACCACGGCGATGCTCGCCGATGCCTACGACCCGCTGCGCGACTACCTGCGTGGCGGGGGCCGCACACCGCTGTCACTCACCCTCGACGAGCTGCCGGAACTGCTCTTCAACGTCTTCCCGACACTGCAGCTGCTCGGCGTCCGCACGCTGCTGCCCCGGTCGCTGGAGCGACTGGGCCGACCACCGAGCGCAACGATGAGGCTCACCGCCAGCAGTAGCGACAGCGACGGCCACCTCAACGCCAACGATCTGTTCCGCTTCGACTGGCAGGTGGCAGTGGGCGATGACGTGATCGACCCGGGAACCTTTGAGGACTTGGTGGAAGGGGCGACCGGGCTGGTCCGCTTCCGCGGACAATATGTTTACCTCGACCCGCAGGAGATCGAACGTGTCCGCCGCAACCTGGCCAACCCGCCGACGGTTGGCGGCGCGGAGCTGACCCGAGTCGCGCTCACGGGGGAGTACGCCGGGACGCCAGTGCAGTTGGACGAAAGCGCCCGGGAACGGGTCGCAGCTCTGCACCAGGACCTTGAGCGCGCGCCCCCCCGATCACTGGCTGCGCAGCTGCGCCCCTACCAGCAACGCGGCTTTCAGTGGCTCTACGGCAATGTCCGCGCCGGTCTGGGCTGCGTGATCGCCGACGACATGGGCCTGGGCAAGACCGTGCAGATTCTGGCCCTGCTCGCGCAGCTCCGCGACGACGGGGAACTGGCCGGGCGGCCGGCGCTGGTCGTGGTCCCGACCAGCCTGCTAAGCAACTGGATGCGCGAAATCCAGCAATTCGCCCCCGAGCTGGGTGCCACCACTTACCACGGCGGCCGGCGCGCCCTGCCGGACGATGCGCAGGGAACCGGCGTCGTGCTCACGACCTACGGCGTGGCGCGAACCGACGCCGCACGGCTGCGGCGGCAGTCCTGGCGCGCGCTGGTGGTCGACGAGGCACACAACCTCAAGAACCCCCAGGCGGCCCAGACCAAGGCGATCAAATCCATCCCCGCCGGCGCCCGGGTAGCCATGAGCGGCACCCCGGTAGAGAACCGACTCACCGAGTACTGGAGCCTGATGGACTTTTGCAATCCGGGCCTGCTCGGCACCCTGAAGCGCTTCACGCGCGAGTACGTCACCCCGATCCAGACCCACGGTGACCAGGAGACGGCCACGCGCTTTCGCCGGGTCACGGCCCCTTTCCTGCTGCGACGGCTGAAGACCGACCGAAGCATCATCACCGACCTGCCGGAGAAGATCGAGCAGGATCAGTACTGTCAGCTCACTCCCGAACAGAGTGCGCTGTACGAATCGGTGGTGCGCGAGGGCCTGGAGGTCATCCAGGGAACCTCCGATACGTTCCGGCGCCAGGGTCTGGTGCTACAGATGATCCTGGCGCTCAAGCAGATCTGTAACCACCCGCGCCAGTACCTTAAGGAGGGCGAAGACGGGAGCGAGGCGTCGGGCAAGATGCAGCGCCTGCTCGAACTCCTCGAACCGATCCAGCGCCGGCACGAGAAGGCGATCGTGTTCACGCAGTTCCGCGAGGCCGGCAGCTTGCTCCAGGAGGCCGTCGCCGAGACCACCGGCCGCACACCGGGGTTCCTGCATGGCGGGCTCTCGAGAAACCAGCGCGACGCAGTCGTCCACCGCTTCCAGAATGATCGCACCGAACGGGTACTGGTGCTGTCCCTGAAGGCCGCCGGCACCGGACTCAACCTGACTGCGGCCTCCCACGTCATCCACTTCGACCTGTGGTGGAACCCGGCCGTGGAGGCCCAGGCCACGGACCGCGCCTACCGCATCGGGCAAACGCAGACGGTTCAGGTCCACCGCCTGCTGACCCAGGGCACCTTCGAGGAGCGGATCAACGACATGATCCAGTCCAAGCGCGCACTGACGGAGATGACGGTGGAAAGCGGCGAGCAGTGGATCGGCAATCTGGACGACGCCCAACTCAGCCAGGTTTTCAGCCTGGGTCAGAGCCACACCGAGCCGGCGTGACAGCTCCCCACGACCGTGACGAGGGGCGCGCGCGCATGTCCGCGCGGTACCTGGATCCGATGACGATCTTCTTCGCGGTGCTGGCGCTGGGCGCCGGGGCCGCGGTCTACGTGCTCCATGGCCCGGCGGCCTGGTGGGACGCACTCAGCCGGGCCGGCGAGTTGATGCTGCAGGTGGCACCGATCTTGGTGGCCGCGCTGCTCATGTCCGGCTATGTGCAGACACTGATCCCGCGCCACGCCATTGAACGCTGGCTGGGCGAGCGCAGCGGCGTGCGCGGCCTCGCCCTGGCCACGGCTGCCGGCGCCCTCACCCCGGGCGGCCCGTTCGCCGCCTTCCCGCTGGTGGTGGCCCTGCTGCGCTCGGGGGCCGCGTTCGAGGTGTGCGTCGCCTACCTCACCGCCTGGTCGGTCCTCGGCCTGAACCGCGCCCTGGTCTGGGAGATCCCGTTCTTCGGGCTCGACTTCGTTGCGCTGAAGATGCTCGTCTCCCTGCCCCTGCCCTTTCTGGCCGCACTCCTGGCCCGCCCGTTGGGCCGTCGCGTGAGACGTTGGGCATGCTGAGTGCTTTTGTGACCATCCTCATCCTGCTGGGGATCTGCGCGGCGATCGCGCAGTTCCAGCCCCACGGCAGCCATCGTGCCGCCGCCCGGGAGGGCTGGCGACAACTCCAGCCGCTGCTCACGCGCCTGCCGGTAGCGCTCATCGCGGCAGCCTTCCTGGCCGTGCTGATTCCGGCCGAGGCGGTCGGCTCGCTGTTCGGCGAGGACTCGGGCGGCGCAGGGATCCTGATCGCATCGTTGCTCGGCGGCTTCCTGCCCGGCGGACCGGTGGTCGCCTTCCCTCTAGTCGTGGTGCTGAGCGACGCCGGCGCCGGCATGGCTCAGCTCATCGCACTGATCACCGCCTGGTCGGTGCTCGCCTTCCACCGCGTCGCCGCCTTCGAGCTGCCGATGCTCGGCGCCCGCACCACCGCGGCCCGCCTGCTGGTCTCCCTGCCGCTGCCAGTACTCGCCGGGGTAGCGGCCGGTGCGCTGACTGGGGCGCTGGCGCCCTGAAGCCCCGCGCCCGATCGGTGATCAGACCGGGCGCAGCGCCAACCCGAAGATGATCAGGGCCACAATGAGCACCAGGGTCACCGCCAGCACGGGGTGGCGGCGAAACCCGCCCGGGCTGGCGAGCTCGCGGAGCAACCTGCGTAGTCGGTCAATCCTCATCCGATAGCGCCCCTTATCCGCCGCCGCTGTCTAGCTGCACAGCGGTTTTTGCTCCCAACCGAGCGATCCCGCGCGAAGGACTCAGCGGGCAGGTAGGGTCAACCGAAGCGTGCAGACCCGCTCGATCAGCTCCAGATCATGGCTGATTACGATGACACACGCCCCGGAGTCCGCCAAGCGCTGCAGGTTCCGCACGATCAGCGTGAGATTCGCGCCGTCGAGTCCACTGGTCGGCTCATCGAGAACGAACAGCTGCGGTCTGCGCGCGTGGCCACAGGCCACCACCAGCCGCTGCTTCTCACCACCGGAAAGGGACTGCGGATGGCGCTTTTCCAGCCCGTTGAGCGCGTACTCGTGCAGCAATTCGTCGATCCAAGCGGGGTCCACCTCCCATCCCGCGCCACGCACGGAGCTGATCAGCTCCTCCCGGACCGTCCGCATGTGTAGCTGGTGATCCGTGTTCTGCAGCACCACACTCGTACGGCGCATCAGGGCACGCGCGCTCAGCGACCGACCCTGGACCCGGATCTGCCCAGCATCAGGCTTGAGCAACCCGGTCAGGAGGCGGACGAGGGTCGTTTTGCCGGCGCCGTTGGGACCGAGGACACCGATGACTTCCCCGGCCGGCAGGCTCAGATCCAGATCCTCGATCAGCGCGGGGCCATTGCGGTAGGCGAAGGACAGTCCGGAAACCTCGATGTGTCCACGGCCGCCCCGCGGGACCTCGGGCAGACGCGCGCGCTGGTCCTCGACCCTGAGCTGACGCAGGCCGAAGCGGTGACGTGACTCGGCGACTGCTTCCGCCGACCCCGCCATGACCAGCCGGCCCGCCTCCATAACCAGGATGCGATCCACCAGCCCGGTCAGCCAGTAGAGGCGGTGATCGACGATCACCAGCGTCACGCCCTCTGCACGGAGCTCGGCCAGATGCTGCGCCAGCTCCCGGGTTGCCTCGGGATCGAGATTGGCCGTAGGCTCATCCAGCACAAGCACCGAAGGCGAGCGCGACATCACCTCGGCCAGCGCAACCTTCTGCTTCTGCCCGTCCGAGAGATCGTAGACGCTGGCATGGCTCAGCCCGGTCAGCCGGAACCGCTCCATGGCCCACTGCACACGGGTGCCAATACGTGCGGGGTGCTCACCGCGCTGCTCGTGCGTCAAGGCGAGCTCATCCTCGACGTGCAGGGCAAAGAACTGCTGTTCCGGATCCTGGAACAGCGTGCCGACGCGGGCACTGATCTCGGCCAGCATGGCCTGACGGGTCAGGCGTCCGGCAACCCGCGCCCGCCCCGCCCATTCGCCCTCAAAATGGTGGGGAATGAGGCCATTGATGACCCGCAGCAGGGAACTCTTCCCGCAGCCCGAGGCACCGGTCACCGCGATGGCCTCCCCCGGAGCAACGTGGAGGTTAACCTCCGACAGTGCCGACTGACGCTGAAACGGATAGGTGTAGGTCACATCCTCGAGCGTGATCACGACCACCCGACTCCGAGTTCAAGCCACAACGAGCCCCCGATGGCAACTGCCGCCAGCACCATGAACACCCAGTCCCGCTCACCGAAGCGATCCTCGCGGTAGCGGGAGGCCGGCGTGTTGGCTCCCAGCCCCTTGAGTTCGGCCGCTACGGAGAGATCGTCCGCCGTACGCAGGGCCCGGAAGAGCAGCGGCATGAAGATCAGCCGCAGCGAGGCGACCGGATGCCGCACCAGCAGGAACGGCCCGGGCCTGTAGCCCTTAAGCCGCACGGATTCGCCAACCTGCTGAACGTCGAAGAGGAAGGCCGGCACAAAGCGCACCATGGCAACTGCCGGCAGGTAGAGCCAATACGGCAGGTAGAGCGACTTGAGCGCCGACAGCGCCCCCTGGATGCGGGAGGACAAAGCCATCGCAAGCACAGCGTTGAGCAGGATCGCCGAACGGAGAAAGGGCACGACCACATCGGCCAACTCACCGTAACCCAGCCGCGGCAGAAACACGCCCATCACATGCATAAACCCCAGGGCCAGCAGCCACAGGGCCCCGAACAGGAGGTAGGCTCCGAGCAGGACGCCGTAGCGCCGGCTCAGGGCAGCGTAGGCGGTACTGATGACTAGCAGGCCCAACAGCACCGCGGGCGACTCAAGCACGACCACAGCTACTGCGGCGATTACGCTGATGAGCATCTTGGTGCGCATGGCCAGCCCATGCAGCGGGGTCTGCCGATCTCCGGCCGTCCTAGTGATGGATGATACCGGCATGTCGCAGCTCCTCGATAAACCGTCGACCCAGCCACAGACCCAACAGGCTGCCGATGTAGCTGACGACCACCACCGCGGCCACCATCAGCAACAGACGCGGTTCCTCGCGCACCAGCAGGGCACCCACGCCCAGGCTGATGGCGCGGGCCAGCAATTCGTGCACGGCGACCCCGATGATCAGCCCGAACATCCGCCGATAGCCACCGAGCAGCCAGATCACCCCCTCGGCCAGCACGCCGGCGAGCAGCGAGGCGGGGATGCGGACCGGGTTGCCGCCCAGGACGAGGATGTCGACAACGGCACTGACCAGCAGAAAGATGGTCAATGTCCCGAGGCGCTGGACCTTGTGGAGCAGCACCAGCAGCAGCGCCGTCGACACGATGCTGCTGGCCATGAGCGTGACCGGGTTCATCCCGCCACCGAAGAGCACGATCAACAGCCCGGCCACCTTCGCCAGTGCGGCGAAGGTGCCTACCATGACCAGATCCGAGACGGACCAGTAGCGGCCGTGCCGACCGCTGGCCCGCTCGCGGGTGGCCGCACCCAGATCCGTGGCGCTCGGCTCGATGGTGCTCATTGGGACGCCCTCTGTTCCTGCCGCTGACGCCGCCGCGCCGCCGAGGGCTGGGTGGGGTCGATAACGGAGAACGCCTGCCCGTCGCAATCCCACCGGTCGATAACCTCCTCAAGCCGCGCAGCGACGTCGGCACGCCGGACGTTGCCGTGGGCATCCGGCGCGCGCGTCAGCTCCGCGTTTCCGGAGGGTGGGCCATCAAGCAACCCACCGGGACGGATCAGCAAATACGGCAAACCCGATCCGCGCAGGTAGTTCTCGGCACGGGTCTTGGCGTCGACAATCTGCCCGAACGCCTCGACCGCCTGCGGAGACCGGTACGGCCGCGTCTCACCGCAGCCGATGGCCGTCACCAGCACCACGCGGAAGGGGTTCCAGCCGCGAGCGGCATCCGTGACCAGCATATTCCCCACTTCATCCACGAAGCGGCTTTTCTCGAGCGCGCCCGAGACGGTGGAGACCACTACGGCGGTCTCGCCCGCTGCCCGGAACGCAGCGGTTACCGAGTCCGCATCGGTTACATCGCCGTGGATGACGCGGACGCCGAGTTGGGCAAGCCCCTCGGCCCGCTCCGAGACCCGAGCAAGGGCCACCACCGGTCGGCCTCGCTCTCGGAGGCGTTCGGCCATGAGCCGCCCGACCCCGCGCGTGGCACCGAACAAGAGGACCGTACGCGCACTCATCGCTCCTCCTCCCCTTCGCCGATCCGCAAGCCCGGATAGCCGCCCAACTCTGCAGCAAGGGCCCGGAAACGCTCGAACTGATCCGCTCGCAGGCACCGTTGTTCGTCGCGGCCAAGGAAGATCTTGAACAGGTTTTCGCCCTCGGGGGTGAAGAACTGTAGTGAGGCAGTCCGGAACCCCATGAAAGGACGCACCACGAAAAGGATCGCCGCACAACGCTTCGGCCGCAGATGGCCACCGAGTGCACTGTCACCGTGAAGGTTGTAGAAACCGTGCGCTGAGCTGCCGGGGGGGACACGGTCCCGTACCTCCAGAATCAGATCCCGGTTGTGGACGACGACCAGGACCTCCCCCCAGTCACTCACCTCCTTGAGGATCGACTCGAACTGCTCGCCCGGCGCTTCGCACCAGAACGAGGCCGGCAGGCAGCGGGTCGCTTCCAGCGGCGTCAGCCCGTGACTCCGGGCCAGGTCCTCGATCACGGCGTCCGGACGCTCCTCGAGCACCTGCCGGACGGCCTCATGACCCTGTTCCTGTTTATCCGTCTGCATGGGCCTTCCTCCCCGATTCCAGAGCTTGCGCACAGACCTGCTGAAAGCCGGTGACCAGATTCGGCGCCCAGAAACGTCCCGCCACCGTTAGATGGATTTGCTCCCCGCGGCGCTCCGCCAGCCCTGCCTCGACCCAGCGGTCAACGAGCCTCCAGGGGCTGGGGTCCGCCTGCACCGACATCGGCATGCAGGCGCGTAGGGCGGGCAGCTCAAGACGGCCAACCTCAACACCACCCATCAGGGTGTCCCGGAGGGGTTGCAGCGCATCCGAGACCCGCATCATCGCCACGGGCTTGTCTCCGGCGGCCACGGCACGCTCGTAGGCTTCCATATCCGGGGTGTTGGCAAAGGTGTAAGGCTCGCGGCTGCCGCCGGCGCCGGCACCGAAGGCGAGCGTCTCGGCACCGGATTTGATCAACAGGTTGTAGAGGTTGCGTTCGCGTGGCGTTCGCGCCCAGTGACTGTTGCTAATCTGCCGCCAACCCGCCGTCGAGAGCGCCTCGACGGCCTCCGCGTAGAACTCCGCCTGCTCCGGGAGCCCTGCCGGCTGTTCGATGCACCCGCGCTCGACCAGTTTCTGCAGCGGAGTGCCCGGGATCAGCTTGAGCGCGTAGGTATCCAGGCCATCCAGACCTAGCTCCTGGCAGCTGTCCAGGTCACGGTGCCAACTCGCGAGATCTTGGTCGGGCAGTCCGAACATGAGATCGGCGATCACGGCACCCTGGTCATGGCCGGCCAACAGGACCAGGCGCTCGACCACCTCCTGGGCAGCTGCAACCCGGCCCTGCCGGCGACGGACCCGGGTGTCGAAGCTCTGCACACCGACCGAGATGCGATTGACCCCGCCGGCAAAAGCAGCCCGGATCTTCTCCTCGGTCAGCCCGGCGATGCGCGCCTCCAGGGTGATCTCGCAGTCGGCGGCCAAGGGCAGACACTCGCGAACGGCGGCGAGGAGCCTCTGCAGATCTCCCGCCGGCAGATCGCTGGGCGTACCACCGCCGAGGTAGACCGCGTGGATCGGCCGATCCCCGACCAGCGGCAGGGCCGCGTCGCGACGGATCTCCTCGATCAGCAGGTCCACATACCGGTTCAGTCGGGGCGCGCCCGAGCGATGGCGGTAGAAGCCGCAGTACAGGCAGTTGGCCCTGCAGAACGGGATATTGATGTAGGCCAGTCGCTTGCCGGCTGCCGGTGACTGTTGCTCCAGTGCCGCCCACCGGCGGGGGATCTCGGTCTCCGACACCGCCTGTTTGTCCTGGCGCGGCATGACCGGGCGCCGGGCGGTGAACGCGTAGCGCAGGGGGTCACTGGTGACCGCCGGCGTCAGGCTTCCCGTTCGATCATTCATCACGCCCTCCCCTACCACTCAAGCTCGGCCGAGACGTAGTAGAAGCGCCCGCGCACCGGATCCGGCATCGTGCCGTAGAAATCATCGGCGTCATCCGCGTCGAGCCCCACACGCTCGGGGTCCGTACGGTAGGGGCGCTCATCGGTGGCGTTCTCCACGCCGATCCCCACGGTGATCCCCGCCGGCAGCTGCTGGCGCAGCCCCAGGTGGAGCAGCGTGTAGGGCTCGCCGACCCCGGCCTGGTCACCAACGTGCTCGACCCGGGTGTGGGCCAGGGCGCCGGACCAGGGTGGTGTCTCGGCAAGTAGATGGGCCCGCTGGCGCGGCCGATTCTCGAGCCGGTCTCCGGTCTGGCGGTCGTGGGCAGCGAGGTAGGTGTAGCTGCCGCGGATCTGGCTGCCGTCCGGCCAGCGCCAGCCGGTCTCTAGCTCCACGCCCTTGGTGCGGGCCTCCTCGATGTTGTCGTAGCGGCGCACGTGGGCGCCGTCGGGGCGCTCCTCCCCCGTGCGCTGCTCCACGATCTGGTCCTCCACCTCGGTGCGGAACAGGGTGATCGCCTGGCGGCTGTGCTGGCCGGTACGCTCCAGGGCCAGGCTGTAGCTGCGCGAGCGTTCCGGATCGAGGTCCGGGTTGCCGTAGAGGTAGAACTGCGCCTCCGGGACCGGCATGTGCGAGTGGTCCATCTCGTAGTCGCCGGAGAGCTGGAGCAGGTTGGGTGCCGCGAACCCCTCGGCGTAGTCAGCCTTGACCCGCACCTCGTCATTGACGGCGTAGACGCCGCTGACCCGTGGGCTGACCCCGCCGCTGTACTCGCTGTGGCCATCCAGGCGAGCGCCGAGCGTGACCAGCAGGCGATCCCCGAGCAGATAGCTGCGGTTCTCCAGGCCGACTCCGTAGTGGTGGGCCCGGTCCCGGGGCACCTCGGGCTCGCCACCGACCTCGCGCTCGAAGGTCTCGCGGCGGTAGTCCACGATGGCGCTCAGCCGCTGCCGATCGCTCCACCACACCCCGCCGCGGGCCTGGGCGACGTCCTCGGTGTGCTCCATTTCACGGGGGGCCAGCTCGAAGACCGGTACCTCATCCTGGTCTGGCGGCGGGGGCGCAGGGGGCCAACCAACAAATTCACGGATTTGCTCTCGCTCAGGCTCCTCGGCCTCGACCCGAGAGCGGTAGAGCTGGACTTCTCCGTCCCAGTCGGTGCGCTCGAGCGCGTAGGCGGCGCCGAAGGCGTAGCGGGTCAGATCGACATGGGTCGGCTCCTCACCGAGCTCATCCAACCCCCAGATCTCGCTGTACATCTGCTGCCAGGGAGGCAGCTCCTGATCTTCCGCCCGCGGCTGCTCACGCCCCGTCCGCTCCTCCTCCCCGGCGCTCAGGAAGAACTCGAACTCGTGCCCCGGCGCCGGATCGTAGAAGAGGCTCGCGTAGCCGCTGAGCGCCTCCCGGCCCTCTTGGTAGTAGTCTTCCTCGCTAGCGTAGTGATGATCCGGCAGCAGCGACGGCTCGGTGTCCACAAACTCCAGACTGGCGATCGCGCCCCAGCGCTCGCCAAGGGGACCGCCGGCAAACAGGGAGTAGTGCTGCTCCTCACCGTCATAGCCGGAATCCAGGGTGCCGTAGCGGGCCGTCGCGGTACCCTGCCACTCGTCGGTTGGCGGCCGGGTGATGACGTTGAGGACGCCTCCGAGTGCGTCCGCCCCGTGAACGGCCGAGGCGGGATTGCGCACCACCTCGATGCGCTCGATGGAGCTGATGGGCGGCATGGCCCCAGTGCGGAAGTCGTTGTGGGGGAAAAGTTCGTCGGTGTTGTTGAGCCGACGACCGTTGATCAGCATCAGCGTGTGCCGCGGTTCAAGGCCCCGGATCTGGGGCCGATCGCGACCACCACGCACAGCCGTGGTATCCACGCCCGGAGTCTCGCGCAGGATCTCATCCAGCGTCGTCACCGGGCGGCGCTTGATGTCTTCCCGCGTGATCTCGCCGTAACCGGCCGGGGCCTCCTCGCGACGCACGGCGCCGATGCCGGAGGTGACCACGACATCCTCCAGGGCCGCGCCGACGGCACCCTCGCCACCGCCCTCCGCGGCGAGAGCCGTTGTGCTCCACGCACACGCACCCAGGCCGACACAGGCCAGGCAGAGCCCCGAGCACCACCCTGGCCACTCCAAGGAACCATGCACCATTGCCACCTCCAGTCAGGTCAACGCGTCAGCCAGGAAGGGAGTCCCATCACGCCTCGACCCCCTCTTGAACCTGGCTGGCCCGGTCGCGACCGGAGGCTGGCTAGGCTTTCGCAAACGATAACGATTCGTATTAGTAAGTCAACCCCCCGCGCCCGGCCAGGCACCAACACAGACCCCCGGTTGCCGAGCCGGGCATTCCGGACTAGAATCGCATTCGCTAATGATTCTCATCCGCGCCCTGGCGGATTGACGCTCCGGGCACGGGCAGAGGCACGGCAATCAGAGGAAGCAGCCATGACCAAACGGAACCAGGAGCCGACGACCGCCGCCCACAGCCAGGAGGTTCCCACTCCGAGCGATCATCAGCGCGAACAGACCTCAAGGACCCCGCACATGGACAGCGCTGCCCTCTTCAACGGCGCGAATCGTGTCTTCATCCACCACCGCGGTGAGGCGTACCAGCTCCGTGAGACAAGACAGGGCAAACTCATCCTGACCAAGTGACCCGGGCCGTTTCACCCCGGCTCTACGCCCTACATTCCATCGTTTTTTATTCCATTTTCGCGAGCCAGGTGCTGCCCCCTGCACCCAGCCAGCCACTGCGTAAACCGTGATCCACCCGGGGCCTACCCGGGGATCGCACTTTGGACTGGCCATCAGGAGGCTTTGCACGATGCATCCGAAACGAACGCAGACGCCGCTTCTCACCTGCACCAGCCTGGCGGTGCTCGGCGCCCTCAGCACCACCGCCGGGGCCGATGAGGCCCCGACCGCGCTCCCCGAAGTCCTCGTTGAACCGCCGGAGGAGATCGAGGGCAGCGGCACCGAACGGATCAGCCGGCAACAGTCCCACCGTTTGCAGGACCTGTTCCGGGGCGACTCGGAATCCCACGTGGGCGGTCCACGCCAGGCGCGACGTCTCTATCTGCGCGGCATCGAGGGGAGCCAGACCCGGGTCACGGTCGACGGGGCCCGGCAGGGCCGGGATCTGCACAACCACCGGGGCGGCCTCGCCGGGATCGATCCCGCCTTCCTCCGCTACGCCGAGGCCGAACCCGGACCGCCGGCGGCGGACGACGGCCACGGCGCCACCGGCGGCTCGGTGCGCTTCGAGACCATCGACGCAGGCGACCTCGTCGACCCCGAGACCGGCTACGGCGGCTTCGCGCGGGGCGTCCGGGGCAGCGCGGCCGACTCCCTGGCCACCAGTGCGGCGGGCGCCATCTACCCCACCGAACGGATCGGACTGCTCGTGGGCGGCAGTTACACGACCACCGAGGACTATCGCCTCGGTGGTGGCGAGATCAAGGATTACACGGCGTACGATGACCGCAATCTGCTGCTTCGGCTCAACGCCGATGGCGAACAGCAGCGGGTCCGACTTGGCTATGAGGAGAACGAGAACCTGGGGGAATTGCCCCTCAGCGGCGGCGATCGTCCGCCCTTTGAAGAGGACGACCTTGCCGATCAGCGTATGGTGCGGGAGACGACCAGCCTCAACTACGAGTTCCACCCGGAGACGCGGTGGGTGGACCTGGAACTCGACCTCTACCGCAATCAGAGCGAGTGGGAAGACCGCGATGAGGGGGTCGGCTTTCTCAGCGACGGTGTCGGCGGCCGCCTGGCCAACACCGCCACCCTCGCGCGGGGTTCCCTGGGGCCGTTGGGCCACGGGGAGAACCGCCTGACCGTCGGCGGCGATATCGAACGGGATACCGGGGAAGGCGACCATCCGAGCCGGGGCGGCGACATCCTGACCTACGAGTCCCAGGGGGCGTTTATCCAGAACCGACTCGAGAGCGAGCGACTGGATCTCTCGCTGGGGGTTCGGGGCGACTGGATGGAGACCGACTATGAACAACTAGGGGAGTCAGTGGACTTCTCGGAGGTCTCCACCAACGCCCGGATCGGCTACTGGGCCACCCCGTCAACCGAGCTCTTCGTGGGCTACGGCGAGTCCGCCCAGGGCCGCTCGGGGACCACGACGCTGCATCTGGACCGGAACATCGGCAGCCGCGACCAATTCGATGAGAACGAGGTACCTGACGATTTCAACCTCGACGAGTTCGAGGCGACTCGCATCGAGTATGACGACCCGCAGACCAGCGCTACGACCGAGGCCGGCATCCGGTCCGAGCAGCCGCTGGCCGGCGGCCGGCTGGAGCTTTCCGGCACCCTGTTCCGGACCGATATCGACGACCTGATCCTCTATGGGTTCGAGCAACCCACACGTCTCGGACGGCAACCGATCCAGAGCATCTATAACCTCGACGATCAGATCACCACCGAGGGCTACACGCTCAAGGCCGCGTGGCGGGGGGAAGCCCTTTACAGCTCCGTGAGCTTCACCCACGACAAGGTGCGCGGCCTCGGGGACGGGGACACCCTGACCCCCGGCGAGCCCTCCGGACGCCAGCAGCTGGTCCGTGCCGTCGGCCCGCAGGGGGATCGCCTGGTCTGGGACAGCGTCTACCAGTTCCACCACGCATTCCAGGTCGGCTACACGCTGAAGGCGGTCGCGGACCTGGAGCGGGTGATCCCGGGCGACGGCGAACGCGACGGCTACACCACCCATGATGTGCAGATGCGCTGGCAGCCCGGGGGCGACGAGGACGTCACCCTCTATTTCATCGTGCACAACCTCTTCGACGAAGAGTACGCCAGCCACACCGCCATCCCGCGGTACGCAGCCGGCGAGACCGTCGAGGATAGCGATTACGCACGCGAGCCGGGACGCGACATGCGGCTGGGTGCCAAGGTCCGATTCTAAACGTTCCGCACGGCAGACCGGGGAGTGCGCCCTCTGGCGCCCCCCGGGCCCTCCGGGCCACCTACTCTTTGCTCGCCGCCCGGGAATCGGCTAGATTCCTCCAAGGGTTCGGAACCACGCGTGCAATCGTGAGCCGTGGAGGCATGGGGCATTGGCTTTTGAATTCTTGATGCTGGTTGGGCTGGCACTGGCGGCGCTGGTGGTCGCCGTCATCATCCAGCGCCGTCGCGACGGGCGCGCCCCGGGCAGCCGCGACGACCCACTGACCCGCGCCTGCCACGGCGACACGGAACAGGCCGATCGCCTGGAGGCCGCCGAGCAGGAACGCGCGGCAGGCAAGCTCTCCCGCACCGAGGCGCGGCGGCGGGCCGCCGAACGCCTGAAACGCGACCGCGTCTAAGCCATGTTTCTGTGGCTGCTGATCGCTGCCGTCCTGGCAGCCATCGACCTCGGCGCCCGCCCGTCGAGCCTGCAGGGTGGCTATCTGCTGGCCGCGGCCATCGGCGCCCTGGCAGCGGCGCTCGCCAGCCTGGCCCTCGGCGATGCCCACCAGTTCGTGATCGCACTACTCGTCGGGGCTGCTGCTGCCCGCTTTCTGCCGCCAGCCATCCAACGCCGGGAAAGGCACCGGCTCAAGCGGGAAGCACGGGACTACACGCTCGCCGAAGTTGACGTCGATGAAGACGGCATCCCCTGCGTCCAGCCTCAGGGTGAGGACACCCCCCTGCCGGCCATGCTCGAGGATCGCGGTGAGCTGACTGCCGGCGACACGGTTTGGGTGCTACGCGTCGAGCAGGGCGTGGCCATCGTGCGTTCGGCCAGTGGACGGAGGGGGCGGGTCCCGCCCCCGCTGAGCCGTTGCCGGTGGATGCGCTAGACGGCGCTTACGACGCCGCCTCCGCCGGCGCATCCTCGACCGGGATCAGGATCTCGTTCCGGCGCAGAAACCCCGGGGTCATCGGATCATCGTAATAGGCATAAACCGGCTCGCCGGCGGCCTCCAGCCCCTGATCCGTCATCCACTCGCGGAGCCTGCGCTCGTGCTCCTCGACCATCGAATCGCTGGCACGGCCCGAGAAGCGAATGGCTGCCATTCGCTGCGGGTCGAGTTCGCGCAGGGTGATCTCCTCGCCCGCCGGCCGGGGCAGGTCGTCCAGGGAGTACTTTGCCGGCATGATGAAACGCACCAACCAGCGCCCCTCGCCTTCCGGCGTCTGGGTCACCGGGGCCGTCATGGCGATGGAATCACCCTCGCGCTCACGTGCAAAGATGTAGCCAGCCAGCGGCCGGAACCCGGCACTGACCGCATCGCCCCGGCTGCCGCTGCGCTCGACCTCGGCCACCCGAAGCGCCGGATAATCCCTCAGCTCGCGGTCGCCATCCTGCAGGACCACCGAGTACTCCGGTGTCTCGACGCCGCGGACCACGACCCACCAGGCAACGATGACACCCACCACCAGAACGACCGCAAGCCCGACTCCCCAATAAACGATCTTCATTACGCACTCCGAGCAGCACGACTATCCCATTATGACGCACTTCCAGCCGACGGCGGATGCCCACGCCGCCGACAAAAAGCCTGCGGACCTCAAGCCTCGTCGTCCTCGTGCCCTGGATTGAACACCATCACCGGTACGGACGACTGGCGGACCACCGCATGGGCCACGCTGCCCAGAGCCAGCTGGGCCAGCCCGCTCCAGCCCTGCGTCGTCATGGCCACCAGGCTGCCCCGGTTGGCCGCATAATCCGTGATCGCCTCCGCGGTATCCTGCTCGGACTCGAGGACGGTGTGGCTAATCTTCTGACGGGTCTTCGGCTGCCATGCCGCTGCGAGCGCCTGCAGATAACTGGCCGCCTCCGAGGTATCCTGGCCGGCGGTGTCGACGGCCACCCGGACCAGGCGTAATTCGGTGTCCAGCGCCTCGGCCAGCTGCAGGGCCCGGGGCAAGATCCGCTCGGCGAAGCTTGAGCCATCCAGCAGAACCAGAATCCGCAGAACCGGACCGCTCCAGCCGCTGGGCAGTGCCGGCCCGCTGAGCAACAGGGGGCGACTTGCCTGTCGGGTCAGCGTTGCGGCGGTGCTGCCGAGCAGCGCCTCGCCCATGGTCCCCCGGCCACGGGTGGCCACGCAGTAGAGGGATTGCGTGTCCTCGCTGATGCGCTGCGCAAGGTATTCCGCCGGGCGCTGGGCCGGGGTTACCTCAATCTCCGCAGCACCGACCCGGGGGCTTCCCGCCTCGCCCAGTGGCAGCATGTCCTCGATATCCTTGCGGCGGCCGGGACCCGAGCCCTCCGGCTCCACGACGGACAGCAACCTCAACGGCAGACCACTCTGCTCCTGCAGCTCATGGCCCACCACCAAGCCACTGAAGAGTGAGTACTCCGAGCCATCGACGGTGACGACGATCTCTTCCATAGCAACCTCCCGGGCCAAGCCCGTTACAACGCCGGAGCCACCAGACGGGCAGGCTCCTGCTGCCCGCCATGCATCACCCGGCTCATGACCACCTGATAGATCCCGAAGGGATCAACAATCCCGGGGACGATCACGCAAACGCCGTCGCGCGTGGTGATCACCACGCGGCCATACCCAAGAAGGCGGCCGAGCCAGGTGTAGTGGACCCCCAGGGCCTGAACGTCCGACAGTGGGATGACCCGCGAGTGCACCACGATCAGACCTGTCTCGACGACGAGGTGGTTCTCGGTGACGCGCAGCTCGGTATCGAAATACACCCCCTGAGCGTAGGCCGCCAGCCCGGGGAAGACGAGCACATAGAGGATCGTGGCGATGACCTGGCCGACGACGCCGAAAGGACCAACTGCCAGCAGCGCGCTGGTGAGCAGGGCAAGCACGGCCGGCAGGAGTACGCCCCAGTGCACCTCGGCCCGATACAGCACGCGCTCGGGCGGCTCGGCGGTCTCTTCGCCAAGCTGCTTGCGCGGATCGTAGGCGGTGCCGCCCACCCGGAACCGGTAGCGCATGGACAGCGCGAGCAGGGTGAGGCTGATCCCCGGGGGCAGGAGGAGCAGCCCCGTGGTGAGCAGCATGATACCAGCGGCCGTACCGAACAGGCCGACTCCGGCGATCAGCGAGCCGAGGGTGGTCACCACCATGCCGCCGGCCAGCAGATTGAGGGTGCGCCGCCAAGGGGCCGAGGTACCCGGTTCGCGGCCACGGGCCACCTCTCCTGGCCACCAGCGCAGCAGGATGGAGATGATCGTGGCCGGCAGCAGGACGGTGAAAGCGATCAGCGACAGGAACGCCGCCTCTCCCCACAACAGGATGGAGCCGAGCAGCGCCAGCGCGGCGGCCAGCAGCAACAGGCGGGTAACGCGCCCGTACAGAAACCGCCCGATCTGAACCAGCAACGGCGGCGCGTTGGGATCCGCGAGTTTGCGGCGCAATTGATCTCGTTTCATGGCCACGGCTCCTTGCCCAGCGCCACCAGGCATGCGCGCAACAGCAGCAGTCCACCGCCTATCCACGCTAGCAGGGGCAACCCGCCCAGTGGAACGGCCAGGAGCAGGATCGCCACGGCAAGGAGCAGCACCGCCGCGGAGAAGACCAGCGACTGCACCGCATGGAACCGGACCAGCGGGTCGGCGCGCTCGAGCATCAACAGAAGCAGTGCGCTGAGCGGGCCAAGCAGATACGCGCAGCCAGCGGCCTGGGGGCGTGACAACCCAGTGCGCCCGCGTGTCGGCTCGCCACGGGGCGGCTGCAGCTCCATCCCCCGCGCGCTCAGACGCTCCCTTTCCTGCCGGAGACCGATCAGGAGGCTCAGCGACAGCGCAAGGACAACGATCGCGAACGGCAAGCCGCTGGCCACGGCACCGGCCTGCAGTGCATCCAGGGCCGCCTCGCCGCCGACGAACAGCAGCGTGGCGGCGAGCACACCGGTCAACACGACCCACAGCACCCGTTGCATACGCGGCGTATCCAGGCGGCCGCCGGCTGTTACCGCATCCAGGACGCGCGAGCCGGAGTCCGACGAGGTCACGAAGAAGATCACCACCAACAGCACCGCCAGCGCAGCGGTGAACTCGGTACCGGGCAACTGCTCCAGCAGATGGAACAGTGCCATGGACTCGCGCTCACCCAAGCCGTCGGCCAGGCCTCCGAGCCCGCCCTGGACCTGACGAAGCCCCTCGCCCCCCAGGGCGCTAATCCAGAGCCACGTCACCGCAGTCGGCACCAGCAGCACCGCCGTAACCAGCTCGCGGACGGTGCGCCCATAGGAGATACGGGCGATGAACATCCCCACGAAGGGGGACCAGCTGATCCACCAGGCCAGGTAGAAGACAGTCCAGGTCTCCATGAAGCCTGCATCATCGCGGCCCACCGGCGTGCTCATCGGCACCAGCTGGCCGAGGTAGCTGACCCCGGCGGTCGCCAGACTGACGGCAGACGCCAACAGCCCCCCGCTGACGAGGATGAACAGTAGCAAAAACCCGGCCATTCCGAGGTTGAGGTTGCTCAGCACGCGGATCCCGCGCTGGATACCCAGCAGTACCGACGCCACGGCGACACCAACAACCACCGCGATGAGCAGTAGGCGGGTACCCAGCACGTCCTCGACACCGGCGAAGATAGTGCTCAGACCGCTGGCCGCCTGCTGGGCCCCGAATCCGAGCGACGTCGCCAGGCCGAAGACCGTCGCAACCACCGCGACGATATCGATGGTGTGGCCGATCGGCCCCGAGGTGCGCTCACCGAGCAGCGGATAAAAGGCCGAGCGCACGGTCAGCGGCAGACCGCGGTTGTAGGCAAAGAAAGCGAGAGCCAGCGCCATCACGGCGTAGATGGCCCAGGGGTGCAGCCCCCAGTGATAGAGGGTCGCGCCCAGCGCCAGCCGGGCTGCGGCTTCGGTCCCTGGCTCGACGCCCCGCGGAGTGCCAAGCCAGTCGGTGTAATAGGCCACCGGTTCCGCCACCGCCCAGAACATCAGCCCCACGCCCATGCCCGCGGCAAAGAGCATGGTCAGCCAGGAGAGGCGACCGAACTCCGGCCGGGCCGCCGCACCCCCGAGCCGGATGTTGCCCGCGGGCAGGAGGATCAGGGCGAAACAAAGCAGCACCAGCAGGTTCCCGGTACCGAGGAACACACCGGCGAACCGCCCGCGAACCCCGTCCAGGGTCGCCTCCAGAAGATCCCGCGCCGGCTCGGCGAAGGCCAGTGTCAGCCCGAGGAACAGCAGCAGGAGACCGGCACTGACGATAAAGACCGGCGCGTGCAGCTCCAGTCCAAGCACGTGCGTGGTCTGCGCCCGGGTATCCGGCCCGAAGCCAGGCTCGGCCGAGCGGGACCGGGGCCGGGCAGGTGCTCGGCGTTCGGTCAGGCTCATGGGACGCCCTCTGGTTGCAGGTGCCTGCCGGGGCGCTCCGCCATAGCGCGGACGACGCCCCACGCCGCTCCCTAACTCAGGCTAGCAGTCCCGCCCGAACCGACGAGGGCGGTGTGGTGACTCAGACAAGGATCCGGACAACGCACCGCCGAAGCTTCGCCCCCGGAGAGGCGACGGCGACAGGCTTGCAAATAGGAATCGTTTTCAGTAACATTCAATCCAGCGGCTTCACGGTCGCTTGGGTGCTCACGTCAGCGGTACTTCGGGCCGGACACCACAAGGGGTCCGGCCCTTTTTTTCACCCCCGATCACCGATGATGCTCACCGGAGCGCTCAGGCTGATAGACGATCTCCTCAATACGGACTCGATGCTCACCGCCACCGGCCCTGGGCCAATCGATCTCCTCGCCCTGCGAGAGGCCAAGCAGCGCACTGCCCACCGGAGCCAGTATCGAGATGGTCTGCCCGCTCGGATCCGCGTCCTTCGGATAGACCAGCGTCAACGTGAACTCCTCCTCGGTCCCCTCCACACGGAACCGGACGGTCGAGTTCATGGTGACCACATCGGGCGGGACCTCATCCGGCTCGACGATCCGGGCCCTCGCCAGTTCGTTCTCAAGGTCCGGTTTGCCCGGGAAGGCGTTCCGAGACAGCGAATCGATGAGGTCCTCAAGCCGCTCGGCGTCGCGGGATGAAATAACGATCTCGGGTCTTTTACTCATTCAATCCAGCCAATCGGTTATGTCGACGGGGGCAGGTCGGTTGCTCGCGGGCGCAACCCGGTCAGCCGTGCCGGATCCGGCACGGTGCGTGCGACCTGGAGTTCGGGCCAGAGTGGCCGTTCTCAAGTTTCGGGGGACGGTGACCGCGGGCTGCCGCCCACAGGCCACGCGGGATGCCTGTCCGGCCAACCATAGCACGCTTGCCTGTTGCGTCCAGGCGCTTCCGCCACTGAACGCACCGGAGCCTTCGGTCGCCTCTTGCAGTGGAGAAAAGGTCCGTTCCGGATCGCGGGCGAATTCCACAAAATCTGTGGAAAACCGTGTGGAGAAAATCGGGGGCGCCCGCATTTCGAGGGGCCCGGAGGTCGATTGATCAAAACCTGCTCAGGAGAACACCCTTCACAATCAGCAGGTTGAGCGCCTGACCACCCCCGAGCGGGGAGTCACCCAACAGTTCCCGACCGCCTGTGCAGAATCAACGCTCCCCATCCGGCTCAAGCGCGGCTGTCAAGCCCGGCTCCGGGTCATCGGCCATCTGTTGCCCCGCCAGACCCTCGTGGACGGTGAGGTAGCCGGCGATGAGGAAATAGCCGGCGCCGGCGACAAAGACCAGCAGCCCCACCGTACGGAACACCTCTCTCGCCGCCCGTCCGAACATCCTCAGCCTCGGCTTCATGACACCAACCTCTTCTCGATACGAAAGTCACATAGAATGGTACTGCGAACCATTCGCATCTGCAAGCTTATACGCATCGCGTGCACCCCTTCCCCCTGCCCAACGCGCAGTCCAAGATAATCAGACTTGCGCGCCCCCGGCTTACCGGCCCGCGGTGAGCAGTGACTGCGCCTTTCAGTCGGTTCTAAACCTCAGCCACCAGCGCCAGTCAGCAGGCTGCCCGGGAACATACCAATGCGCCACGACCGCCCCATGCCGGAAAAGCCGCTCGAGGTTGGTCTCGACTCCAGAGCCACCCCCGAACACCTGTGGGAGATCCTCACGGACACCAATCAGTGGCCACGCTGGGGACCGAGCGTTCGTCGTGTCATAGCGGCCGAGCGCTACATTCATGCCGGCGCGACAGGGCGGATTGTCATCACCGGCGTTGGATTGCAAGTCGGGTACCGGATTACAACATTCGAGCCACCCTACCGATGGGACTGGTCGGTCGCCCGCTTTCCCGCCACTGGGCACCGCGTTGATCCGCTACCGAACGGCGGGGCGCGAGTGGTGTTCGAACTACCGCGTTGGGCCTTTGCATACGCCCCGATCTGCCGGCAGGCGTGCCGACGGATCATCGACATCGCCCACCGATAGCGCCGCCCGGACCCCGGGCACCGGCGACAAGACCGCCCGAAAGCCCCATCCAACGCCCTCGCGGGATCCGTCGGCCCGCGCGCACGGGCAGTTGGTCCTTTCTGATACGATGACGCCCTCAGTTGCAACTCAGGTGCATCAAGCATGGCACGCGGGCTCCGCTGGTGGACGGTCACCCTGTTCCTCTGCTCCGGTTTTGCCGCACTTGTCTACCAGGTGCTGTGGGTCCGCGAGCTTGGCCTGCTCTTCGGCAACACCGCCCAGGCCGCAGCGCTGGCGATCGCGGTCTTTTTCGCAGGCCTCGCCGCAGGCGGCTGGGCCTGGGGGCGGCTGGCGCCGCGCTTACGCTCCCCGTTAGCCGGCTTCGGCCTGCTGGAGATCGGTGTGGCCATTACCGCCCTCGGCCATTTCCTGCTCTACGACCTCTACCACGCCGCCTATCCGGCACTCTATGGCCTGGCCGGCGACCTGCCGGCGGCGGACCTGGCCCTGCGGATCACCCTCGCCGCGCTGATCCTCTTCCCGCCGGCATTCTTCATGGGCGGGACGTTCCCGATGATCGGGCAGTTCATGGTCCGCGCCCCGAGCCGACTGGCAACCACCGGCACGGCGCTGTATGCACTGAACACCTTCGGTTCCGTCCTCGGCGCACTGGCCGCCGGATTCCTGCTGCCGATGGCCCTCGGCTTCAGCGGAACCTACCTGCTGGCGGTTGCCATCGACCTGAGTGTCGGGGCGGCCGCGATCGCCCTGGCCCGCGCCCCGGCAGCAAAACGAGCTTGCGCCGATCCGGCGCCGTCGCCGGGAGACAGGGCACCCGGGTCTTTCGAGACCAGTGGCCTCTCTTCCCGAATCGTGCTGTGGGTCGCCTTCGCATCGGGGTTCGTAACCCTCGCCGTTGAAGTGCTCTGGACACGCCTCTTTGCCCAGGTCCTTCAGAACTCGGTCTATACGTATGCGATCGTCCTCGTCGCCTTCCTCCTGGCGCTGAGCCTGGGCTCCGTCGCCTCCCATGGACTGGCGCGGATCCCTCGCTTTAACCCCCGTCATGTGCTGCTTGCCCTGCTCACCATTGCGGCGACGGTGGTGGTCGTCTCGCCCTGGGCTTTCCACAGCGCAACGGCCGGCCTGACCTACGTCGGTTCCGGCGCGGGCTGGATGGAATACCTGACGGCGGTCTCCGGCATTGCCCTGCTGGTCATGGTCCTGCCCGGTGTCATGCTGGGGGCTGTCCTGCCCTATCTACTGCGCGTCGTCCAGGCCGCCAATCCACAGCCGGGCCCGGCCATCGGCGGGCTGGTTGCCGCCAACACATCAGGCGCCATCCTCGGTTCTCTGGTTGCCGGCTTCGTTCTCCTCCCCACACTTGGCGCAACGGGCAGCCTGATCGCTTTGGGTGCGATCTACCCCCTGTTGGCCGTCGCGGTACTCTCCCGGGAACCGCTCCCGCGCTGGCGGCGCTGGACATACGCCACCCCATTGCTGGCGGCCGCTCTGGCTCTCGCCGCTTTCCGACCAGGCGAGTGGAACATCGCACGGGTCGATGAGGCCGCCGGCGAGCGGCTGCTCGAGGCACGGGAGGGCACCCACGCCACCGTCGCGGCGATCGAGCAGGATGGAGACCGGCTTCTGCGGGTCAACAACCATTACACCCTGGGCGGGACCGGGGCGCTCGAGTCCGAGCGCAACCAGACATTGATCCCCATGATGGCGCACCCCGAGCCGCAATCCGTCTTCTTCCTGGGACTCGGCACGGGGATCACGGCGGGCACTGCCTTGAACTTCCCAGTGGAGCGGCTTGACGCCTGCGAACTACTCCCGGAAGTCATCGAACTGGCCGAGGCCCACTTCGGTCCCTGGACTCAGGGGTTGTTCGAAGATCCCCGTGCGCACGTGCGGGCCCAGGATGCACACCATTGCCTTCGCCACGCCGAACACAAGTACGACGTCATCATCAGCGACCTCTTCACCCCGTGGCGGGCCGGCACCGGAAACCTCTACACCAAAGAACACTATCAGCAAGCTCGTAAGCGGCTTGAAGACGGGGGACTGTTCGTCCAGTGGCTGCCGCTTTACCAACTCAGCGCTGATGACTTCGCGATCATCGCCCGGACCATGGATGCCGTATTTCCGCAAGTCGTGGCCTGGCGGGGAGACCTGTTTGCCGATGGCTCCATTCTGGCGCTGATCGGCACGGAAGAGGATGTCACCCTGAACCCCGAGGCGCTCATCCGGCACGGAAGACGGCTGGCAGGCAACACGCCCCACCCGGAAGCCGCGTTACTCGCATCCACACTGCGCATGTACGCGGGACGGATCACCGATAGCGGACTCTTTGAGGATGCACCGATCAACACGCTGGACCGTCCGGTCATCGAGTATCAGGCCCCGCGCACCCAGCGCCGCGTCCAGGCCGGCGAGGCCTCCTGGCTGATGGGCCGCAACCTGGGGCACTTTTACGAAACCCTGGCCGAGCGCAACCCGCTCCAAAAAGACCCCTATCTGGCGCGAGTACGCGCTGCTCACCCGCCCGCCTTGGGCTACGTTGTGGCCGGACGGCACTACTACCACTACAACGTCTTGCACAATGAGGGACAGGGGCCACTCGCCCAACGCCACCTGCGAGCGTTCCTCGAACTCACGCCATTCCACAGCCCACCGCAAGAGGCAGAGTCACCGACAACCCGCTCCGGTTGGGAGGAGTAACTCGAACCCCGGTGATCGGGCCCGGTGACAGACCACCCCATAACCTCGTCCAACGGCCTGGGTTTCCGTTGGCCCGCGGCTCGGCTGAGAGGCGTATCACATCCCGGACTTCCGGCCTACACTCAGGGGCACCTTTGTCCATGCACGGCGGCTAGCCGTGGCACGGAGACCGCTGATCGGCGCCATCGTTCCGGACTTGGGGCAAGCCTTCCCTGGGCCGCACCGATGGCCGGAGAGTGCAAAGGATGCTCCCTCGATCCCCGCTGAACCGAACGCACCTTGGGTTCGCCAGCGTCTACCTGGCCGCGCTTCTGGATCTCCTGGCCGGAGGCCACGTGATCTGGTTGTGGTCCGACACACCCGCCGATCGGGTGCTTATCGCCCTGCTCTCGATGAGCGCGGCCGGGATCCTGTTACTGGTGGCCGTTTACCTGACCGTGTTGACGAACGGCCGTGAAGGCAATGGCTGCCTGATCGCCAACGTACCCGTGGTTCTGGTGATATTGGGCATTCTGGCGGCACCGGCGGAAGCGGTCATCATCCTGCTGTTTCTGATCGGCTGGATGTGGCCGGCTGTGGTCAGTGTCGCCGTGTTCATCGGCGGCCCCAGGACGCAATAGGGTGTAACCGAACGCGGAGACGAGTCGATGTGCGGACGCTTTGCCCTGACCACGCCCCTCGAGACCATCGGCGAAAGCCTCTTCGGCATCCCGTCCGTGGGCGAGTCGCACGCACCGCGCTACAACATCCCGCCCGGAACCCCCATCCCCGCCTTCCGCAGCGCGGACGAGCCCGGCGAGGCCGCTGTCCTCGATTGGCCCGTCTGGGGATTCAAGCCCCGGTGGGCGGATACCGACGGGCCCGCACCGATCAATGCCCGCGCTGAACGGGTCGCCACCAGTCCCTACTTCAAGCGTGCATTCAGCCAGCGCCGCTGCCTGATCCCCGCCAGCGGATTCTTCGAATGGCGCCAGGAGCAAGCCGGCAAACAGCCCTACTTCATCACCCTTCGGGACGACGATCCCGATGGCGTCATGCTCCTCGCCGGGCTGTGGGAGTGGATCGATGAACACCAGACGTGCTGCGCCATCCTCACGGAACCGGCCAGCCCCGCCCTTCGGACCATCCACGACCGCCAGCCCGTGATCCTCGACCCCGCGTGTCGGTGGGACTGGCTGGATCCAGCCCTGAACGAGCGCGAGGCGGTCCGCAGCGCGGCCCGGCGGCTGGATCCGGCGCACCTTACACTATGGCCGGTTTCAACGCGGGTGAACAAACCGGACAACGACGACGCCGAGCTGCTCGCTCCCGCGTAAGCCACGCAACCGAATGATCCTCGTATCCGCTGGGAAAGACGACACAGCGTGTCGTAGGACTGGAGTAGAAAGGGGATTCGGCCGCTACACGAATCAGGGCGCACCGACGAAGCCAACCATGGGTCTGTTCAACCTCGGCAAAAAAGACGCCTACGGCAAGCAGCGGCGCATCGAGCACCGCGGCAAATACCTGCGGGCGAGTCGCACCGGCGGGGTAGCGCTGCGCGCCCAGGCGCGGGCGGCCGGTGTGAATCTGACGGCGAACACCCGGCGCGGTGTCCGCGCCTCGGTCACGCCGGCGAAGAACACCCAGGTGGCGCTGCAAAACGGCCGGTTCATCCTGCGCGGGCGCTACGGCAAGGGGCCGACCAAGCTGAATCTGTCCAAAAGCGGGGCGAGCGTCTCGACGCGCAACCGGCTCGGCTCGTTCAACTGGTTCCGCCCCAACCGCTCCTCAGCGAAGGTTTTCGGTGTCCAGGTCCGCGGGCAGAAGGCGGCGCAGCTGCAGATGGTCTACATGGTCTTCGCCGCGCTCGTCGGCGGCGTGCAGCTGCTCTTTGTGGTCATCGGCGGGCTGTTGCGCGGCGCCGTCGCGCTGGGGCAGTGGCTCATTGATCACACCCGGGCCCTGCCACGGCGCTGGCGCAACGCCCGGTTGCAGCGCCAGCGCCGCAGGGTCGATCCGGCGGTATCCGAGGCTATAGCGCGCCTGGATGCCGACGGGCTCAGCGCCGCCGTCGCCCTGGCCGTCGCCCTCTGGGGGCGGGGAGAAACACTCGAGGAAGGATGGCGCCGCGTCCAGCACCGCGCCACCCAGAACCCCGGCCTGGAAGCCCTGCCCCGCTCACCGGAGCTGTTCGAGGGAGTTGCGGCGGAGCTCGAGCGCTGCCGCGCTGCGGTGCAGCCGGCACAGGACGCGCACCGGATTGTGCTCGCTTTGCTGGCCGAGGCGGCGGCGCAGGGGATGGACGGCGAGCGGCGGGCCGCACTGCTTTTCGATGTGGACGATCTGGCCCTGGCGCGGGGACCGCGGACCGTGCTGCAGGAGGAGTTGCTGGAGATCTTCGCGGACCACGCCCAACTGAGCCTGGAGCCGGCCATGCCGGTGGAGACGACACAGAAGGTGCCTGGCCACTCGCGCAAGGCGCCGGAGGCACCCCAAGGATCGATCAATCTGAACACCGCCTCTATTGAGGAACTCCAGGCGATCCCGCACGTCGGCCCGGAACGCGCCGCGGCGATCGCCGCCATGCGCCCCATCCAACGCATCGAGCAGCTCGAGGCCATTGACGGCATCGGCCCACAACGGCTTCGGGAGATCGCGGCGCATGCGCGGCTGA
>NZ_JAJNRE010000023.1:0-31063 GCF_022228025.1 Halorhodospira sp. 9622
GTTCCGGCATAGCCGGTTGTTCAGAACCGACTAGAGAGCCAAATGGTAGCGTAACTATTATCGACTGGGAACATAGCCGCGTCGGCCCGATTTTTTTCGATCTCGCCCCAATTGCAACTCACTATGACGAGGCTCATTCCATCTACTCAAACTGGAAAGAAAGCGCTGAGGAGCAGCCCCGCCCACCGGAGCTTGAGGCCCGGGCGCGTCGTATCCTTACGGGAATACATCTGCATGAATATGAACACAGAGTATACAACATAATGCGCCGATCATCACCTGAACACGAGGTTGCTTCGTTCCGGGTAAAAACCTTAAACGCAGCCGAAACCATTCTCCGAGCCGCAAGCCCAGGTTAGTGCCCCGGCCCGGATTTTAAAGGCCTTGCATAGCGATGCATTTCATGCCTTGCACCGAACGGCTTTGAGGCCGAACCAATCAACATACGCCGAGAGGCGGGCCCCACCCTAACAGCATATGCTCAGCCGGTTTTCCCCTCCCCGCACGGCGCTACCCTCTTGGTAAAGAACAAAGATGGACTCCTCATGACCACGAAACTCATCCAGCGGACCTTGTATCGTTTTCGAAAGAACCGCGCCCGACGCAGCAAAAAAAATCTTGGATTTATACTAGCCCCAACGCCTACGGTTCCTCTTGACCCAGAATTCGGGCACAGCCATCTCACCGATTCCGGCTTCACCCTTATTTCCTATGCGACACGCGACGGCTTTTATGACAGACAGCTTGAACGGCTGAAAGGGTCCTGCGAGGAGCACGGAATAACTTGTGACACCAATACAATTCCAAACTGCAGCGCCTTAAACGCCCAGCTTTACAAGCCGACCTATATAAAGTTCAAGCTGCTGACGCTTCAAAAAACAGTTTTTTGGCTCGATTGTGACGCCATTCTCGCCGCGCCCTTTATCCTCCCGAAAGAACCATGGGACCTCGCAACCGTGAGAAACTCAAAGGATCCGGACGATAATCCGGTCCTTTCGCTATGCCTCGCCTTCAGGCCAACGTTGGGGGCTCTCCGTTTTCTGGAAGCGTGGGAACACTTGTGCGCAGCCCAGTGGCTGGGCCACATCGGGGACCATGAGCGCCTCAGCACGGTCAGGAGACTGCATATCTCCCCGGAGAAATCCTTTACCGAAATCGATATTAGCCGACAAATAACCGGGTGCATCCGCCGTGACGTCGGTAAAAGCAAAGAAGGGCTCGTGTAGCTTGGAAATCGGTTCCATCAAAAGGTTGTCCTTTATCCACCGAGCACATACGTACGTGACCCAGGCTCCCACCGATCGACGATGGGTCAATCTAGTAGGAAGCCTCGGCGTCGTTGCAGCCTCAAGCAGCTTCCTCCTTGAGCGTGATGTTATGCGTGCGGGTGAGCTACTGATGTTCGTCGCCTTGCTCGCAGCGTTGCCTGCGGCGTGGCGTTTCTTTCGCACTAACCCGGCTTTCTGGTTATTTCTGATTTGGGTAGCTGCGCTGGCTCTTTCTAACAGCTTGGTCATGGCCGATCCAGCTATTCCAACTGACCACAACATATGGAATGCCGCCAGGCATTGGTCGAGGGTCGGATGGATCCCACTGATGGCCTGGTTGATCGCCGGCCGGCTCGGCATAGTGAAGACAGTCTTTTTTTGCTATACAGCGGCTTGGTTCGCGGCGACGTTACCAGAACTATCCCCAGACCTCCTGCGGGCGAGCCTCGAAGGTGCACGACTTGACTTCGGCACCGGCAACCCCCATCGGGCTGCGCTCCCGTTCATGATCACAACGCTTATACTAGGCTTCCTTGCTCGGGACTGGGTCGGCCCCGGTCCGCGCGTTCAATCGACCTTTCTCTTCTTAACTCGGCTAACGCTCTGGGGATTAGCACTCGCTTACAGCACGTTCGGCCTCTTCTCAGCGCAAGGCGCAGGCCCTGTGGGCGGAGCGGTTACGGCTAGTTTAATCGGCCTTTTCGTACTGTGGCGCCATCTAACGGAGGGAAAACCTCTATTCGTAAAACTTCGCCTGCTCGCCGTTGGGGCCGGCGCACTTGTAGTGATTGCTGCTGGGCTGGCAATCGCGTTCAAACCAGCCATCGACAGCCGTCTTGCAACTTTTTCCGGGGGGCTTTCAGAGCTCTCCGAGGGAGAAATAGTGAGTGAAGGCGGCACCGTCGGGGCGCGCTACTATCTTTGGACTTTTGCCTTTGAAAAATGGGCTGAACGCCCTCTTACAGGGTACGGAACAGAAAGCGCACAGTCTCTCATTCCGGTAAGCGAACTACCCGAGCGGACGCGTCAGTTTAACCATTTGCACAACTCTTTCCTAGAGCTCACCTTCTCAACAGGACTACTGGGTGCCGCGATACTACTAGTTTTTTTCGCCCATATATCACAAAAGGTCATACGGTCAGTTAAAGAAAAGAAGACCCCAAAAAGATACGGCACGCTCTACTTTGGACTACTGATCGCATTTATCCTGGCTAACTCAGGCGAGTCATATATCGTTTTCAGTCATTTCTGGCCCCACCTTGCACTTATTTCGGCCGGCTTCTACTCATTAGCCCTTTTTAGTAGACCAAGGCGTAGCACTAATGCACATCACACATGTTATTCGCCGGAACATGCCGCCGGTAAACCGAGCTGACGCGGGGGGGATGCCGCAATTAGTGGAATGGCTCATTGCGGCTCAGCGCGAGTTTGGACACGACACTCACGTGATCGCAGCGTCCCCGTCCAAACACGAAGGCAGTGGGTATACGGTCACGTCACCATCAAGGTGGGATCGCGGCGCTATCGAAGAGGCCCTCGCCCCACAGACCGATATCCTGCACATACACGGGGAAGACCATCGGCTCTTCAGCAGTGAGGCGCCGCCCCCTGTCCCAACAGTAACGACCGTGCATGGGAACTTGGCGGAAAAAGGAGAGTTTTTGATTAACCCGGTGTTCGTATCCAGAAACCACTGCGAGCGCTATCGGGGACACACCTTTGTATATAACGGACTACCACTGGATGAGTTTTCGGTGGGGAAAGCCCGTCGAAAAGACTTGTTATTCCTTGGAAAACTGAGACGGTCCAACAAGGGCGCAAAGACGGCAGTACGCGTGACACGGCGCGCCGGCAAGAGATTGATTCTCGCCGGCCAGCCCACATGGAAGGTCCCGGCGAGCCGTCTCCCGTGGTGGCCGGGTGTCCGCGCTGTCGGGGCTGTCTCCGGTTGGGCCAAGCTGGATCTGTTGCAATCCAGCCGCGCACTGTTGGTGCCGGCACGGTGGGATGAGCCGTTTGGCCTGGTGCTCATCGAAGCAATGGCGTGCGGCACCCCAGTGATCGGTACAGACCGAGGCGCTCTGCCGGAGATCATTAAACATGGTCAAACCGGATTCATCTGTCGCACGGAAGAGGAGATGGTTGAAGCGATTGGCGCGGTGGATCAGCTATCCCCACAGGCATGTCGGGAGCACGTAGAACGCCGCTTCGACATCCGGCGGGTCTGCGCTGACTACGAGGAGCTGTATCGGCGGGCCATCGCCGGGGAGCGCTGGTAGGATAGCGGCGTCGCAAGCTCGCCGGAGCCGTAGTGTCATGCCTCACCCCCGATTGCCCCTGACCCGGTGGCGACTCTGGGCACCGCGGGGCGCCGTTCTTGTCAACGTCAATCCGCAGCGGATCGTCTACCGCAAGCGCTGGCAGGAATGGCCCGCCTACCTGAAACGCTGGCCGTTTTGGATCATTGGCGGCGACTGGGATGCCGGCGGGCGAGAGCTACCGCCATTTCGGGTGGAGCAGATGCGCGAGCTGCTGGCTGCCGAGGGCGCCTTCCGAGACACTCCGTACTACGCCGCAGCGTGCGCCGAGCTGGAGCGGAATGGGTTTATCGCGGAGCCCTACCTAACTAGCCGCGCCTCACTCGATGCCTATCTCGACCGACAGGTGAAGATCCTGCTGGACATCAGAGAGCATGGCTATGCACCGCAACGCGAGCTGGGCGGCAAACGCTCGCATGACCTCACGGTGCGGATCGACCGGCAGGGTCGACTCGTCAAGTGCCGTGAGGGCACGCACCGGCACGCCATGCTGCTTGCACTGGGCGTGCAGGAGGCCCCTGTCACGGTGGATGTTGTACACACCGAGTGGGCACGGGCCTGCTACAGGCGCTTCGGGGGACCGCTCGCCACAGCGCTTCACCGAGGCCTGGAGGCAGATTATGGCCCCGTTCTTGAGTGGCCCTGGTCGAGGTGACGTTGCTGGTTTTTTTCTCACATCATGATCGCGCGCGGACCGGCGCCCACTTCCGTTTTGATCGCCTGCTTCGCGGTGCGTCGCAACAGCATTTGGACGCCGTTTGGCTGACTCCTGAACGCGTAGATGCCCCTGAACGGGGCCAAATCGCTCATTGGCCGCTGGACTTCCCCGCGTGGCTGCCCGGCCGGGCGCTGCAGGCGCTGTGGGCGATCTGGCAACGGCGATCCGCCCTACGTGGTCTTCGGGACCAACCCGCCCGATTGCTGATCTTCAGCGAGACGCTCTACCTCGCGTCGTTACTGGCCGTACGGCTGAGTGGAGCCCAGCTGATCGTCGCATCGCGCTCGAACCTCATCCGGCGACACCAGATCCGGCAGTCGCTGCGACGCAATCCGTTATCCCGCGTCTACCACGCTCTGGGACACACTATGGCGAGACGCATATGGACGTTCACCCTGCGCCGAGCCAACCGAATCATCGTCCAGAGCCCAGCCGCGCTTGAGCAGCTCCAAGAGGCCTACGGCTTACCCTCGGACCGTTTCAGGGTAGTGGAGAACGATGTGCCGCAGCTCTCGAAGCCGCCGCGATCAACACTACCCGAGCAACCTGCGCGGCTGCTCTATATTGGGAGCAGTTCACCGCTTAAAGGGCTGGATATCCTGCTTGACGCGTTGCCGAACTTGCCGGAGCGAGCACCCTCTGTGGAAGCGGTAACCGTCGTCGGCGTCCGAGAGCGCACTGTACGCCGGTTGCAACGCAAAGCCGTAAACAACGGTCTGACGCTCACCGTTGTGCCGCGCAGCTCCGAAATCTACGACCTGATGCGCGCCCATGATCTGGTCGTCGCCCCGTCTCGCGAGGACCAATTCCCCAACGTCCTACTGGAGGCCCTGGCCTGCGGCACCCCGGCCATCGGCAGCCGCCGGGACGGGATCCCGCACATCCTTGGGGACGAGCAGTTGCTCTTCGATCCAACCCCGCACGCCCTGCTCGACTGTCTGGCCGCCACCTCAACACCGCAGGGCTACCGCCACGCTGCCGCGCAGTGTGGGCGTGCAAGGGAACGACTTCAGTTTCCGTGGGAGCGATGCTTTCTAGAAGCGGTCACCGAGCACCAACGGGGCGACCTGCGAAACCAATGACCCGATCCTACTCCATACAAAAGGCCACAGCCGGAGGCCGAGAAATAGCCGAGGCCGTAGCCACGGTACTAGAGCGGTGCGAAGACCCGCGCCTGACCCTGATCAAGGATTCAAAGGCCCGCGTTTACCGCTTTGATGACGACCTCACCACTTATTACGTAAAAGTTTATAGCCCGCGCAATTTGCGGGATCGTATAGCCCTATGGCTCCGTCCGCCGACCCGGCTCTTCCGTACGGCGCAGCAGCTGCAGAGCGCAGGCATTGCCAGCCCAGCACCAATTGCCGCTTTAACCCTTTATCGGCCCGGCCGCCGGTTGAAGGCATTTATCATGACGGGCGTTTCTGGTATTTCACTTAAACACCTCAGTTATGACCAAGTGTCAAAGGCCACGGGGCGTGAACTCGTTGCTGCTGCGGCTGCTTTATGGGGCCGTCTCATCTGTCACGGCTTTGTGCACATGGACCCCATCAAGGAAAATTTTCTTGCCAATATTGATGAGGACTCGATTCACCTTGCCGTCATTGACCTCGACAATATCCGCAAGCCGCCTTTCGTGCCTCGCGCAATACGACGGCGACGCCTTTTGAAGATGGCGGAACGTCACTTGTTCGCCGCTACCCGTGTGCTGCGTGAGGAGCCCTTACCAAGTGGCATTATCCGAGCCTTTATTAGGACGTACACCTACCACGCCCATCTTGCGCTCAAAGATTCTTGGGCCGACTGGGTGTTTGTGGGACGTCGACTCGCAACAAAAAGTCCGCGGGCCGCAAAAACACTTTCTAAGATACCATTAAAACACTAAACAAAGACCTTTTTAAATCCGTCACACGCATCTTGACCCAAAAACCAATGAAAAAAATAATTTACTTCATCGTCAGGTACAGCCTGCTAACCAACGCGGGGACAGGCAACGGACTTGCGAAGGCTTTTAGCTTTGAAAGATACAGAAAAAAACTCTTTAACCCAAATCGCCTACTAACCCATGAGCGCCTTTTCTGTCGCCTCGTAATGCCGACCTTTCAGGGCTATCTGCGACGCATGGGTTCAGCTGAGCCCCGGATGCTTATATTCACCTCATCTGAACTTCCAGAACCCTTTAAAAAGAGACTTTTCCAAATAACCGAGAAAACCCAAAACCTATCTTTACAAGAGCTTCCTGTGGACTACTACCCCCTTGGTGGTCACGTGTCCAAAGCCATCAGGGGCGAACTCGACCAAGAAAAGAACCCCACAATTTTCTCAACAGTTCATTGGGATGATGATGACGCTCTCTCTATCGATTATGCGGACCGCCTATCCGCCTACATGACCGAACAAAATATCGGTAACGCCGTTTCCTTTGGAAAGGGGTTCGGCCTTCCTTTTAGCACCAGAAAAGCCGCCTTTAGCAGCCCTGCATTGATGCGTTACCCCTTTGTTTCCGCAGGGCTATCACATATTAACTCGTATAACAAAACCGATGGCTTCCGGAAAACGGAGCCCGCGAATGTCATGGAAATACACCCGCACACCAAGGCTGATACCTTTTGCCCGACGATCGTAGACTCGAGGGAACCTAGCTATATCAAGACTTACCACAATGATTCCGTCCAAGGCATAAAAAAAGGACGGAGAAGATTACTCAACCTCGCGAGAAGAAAAACTCAAATGGACGCGGCGACGCTTTCTATCCTAGAAGAACACTTCGACGTTGATATCCGGACACCTCTCGTTAGATAAAACGCGCATTATCCGCCACTCTGCCCATTTCCGATCACTTCCTTGAGAAAGGAGCTGACTTCGGACTCCAAAGATGACGGACACGCTGACGACCCGAATGCGCGAGTCGGTACGGATGTACTCCGGCAGATCTCAAAAAAACCCCGCCAAGCTCGATCCTGCCTTCGCACCTGCTCAACCCCCCCCGCCGCTTGACCGCTCAAAACCTGCCGATCGTGACGTGCGCCACGCGAGCGCCGCCACCTGAGAACGACCTCCGGATCATCGATGGTAAGTACTACCACTGCATCCGGTAACGGCACCGCGTCCCAGGGCGCTGCGTCCTCGCAAAGCACGAGTTTGTGCCAGAACCCATCCTCCTCCTGAAGCAGCGGCGCCCCCGGGTGCTCGCGGAGCCCTTGGTAGACCTGCAAGCGATGTACGACCTTTTGCAGGTCGTGAACCCTCTGGCCGCTCCCGGTGAACAGCGCGGGATCGGCGGATGCGAAGGCGGCTAGAAGCTTCGTCTCTAGCCCCGGCAAGTGGGAAAGCGCCTGCCGCGGCCGCCTGGCCGCCAGACGCAGGGCGTCGCGCTCGACGTGATCCAGCGACCAGGCGCCGTACCAAGGGGGTAGCCGCCCACCTTCTGGCCTTCGCAGCGCGCGAGCATAGGCACGCGATGCCATCGGATAACGCCACCCGGGTAAACGCTTCGTCAGGGTGCGACACAGCGTGCTCTTGCCGGCCCCCGGCGCGCCGGTAATCAGAACGACCGGACGATCCCTCCCTGCCGCCGGGTCGCTGTCATCGGTCCCGGCACCACTCACACCGCCTCCAACTCCTGCGCGTAGCCGAACGCGCGGAAATCCTCAGCGTACAGCGACGCCACCAGCTGGCGACTCTCTTCGGTGTAGAACTCGGCTACGCGCTCGCGCGCCCGGGTCGGCTGCGGGCCGGCCTGGACGATCCCCTGCCACGGCAGACCGAGCTGCGCGAGCAGTCGCTCCAGATCCTCGCCCAAGGTTTCCATTCGCCCGATAAAGTCCAGCTCCCCCGGCGGGAAGGGGCAGAGGCCGCTCTGCGGATACCAGTGCGCATCTTTGCGCAGGCCGCCGTTCGCCAAATAGCGGCAGAAATGCTCGAACCCGGCCCGAGTTCCCGCCAACGCTTCCGTCTGCCCGAACTTGCGCCCGCGGTCTTTACCCGGGCGCCCCTTGTTCAGGTACGCGGACAGCACCCGCGTGTATGGATTCCGTACGATTATGAATTTGGAGTAGCGCTCGCGAACCGCCGTCACCTGCTCCGCACTCAGGGCGCTGGGCCGCACGAAACGCTGCTTGTCGGAGTTCTTGCCGCCGGTTTGCCCCGTCACGGCGTCGCCCGCCTCGGCCATGGCCGCCCAGAGGGTGGCGGCGATGGTCGAATTGGCCGCTTTGGGGATGCGCACCCAGACGTACTCCCGGGGCGGATAAACGGCCACCCGCCGATTGAGCGAGGGGACAAACGCCAGCGGGCACCGCGGCGGGTAGACCCGATAAAATGGTCGCCAGCGCTTCTCCATCCCGGAGGGAATGGCGGCAACTTCCTGAAGTACGGGATGTATCATGCGGTCTCTCCTCTACCCGCAAGGGGCCTCGTCAATGTAACCGTGAGCAGTGAGGCTTTCGACCAATTCGGGCAAGGCCGCCGCCAGCCCCCGGTTGCTGGCCCGATACGTCTCCCGGATTCGTTCGGCCCAATCGGCGGTCAGCGTCACCTCCGTCCGTTCCGCATCCAACCCCAGGCGACGGCGCAACTTCGCCGGGCGGATCACCGCCCCACGCCGGGGCCGCAAGGTCCAGGTATTCGGTCGTTTCCCGCCACGCTGTCGCCCCCTTCGCCCTGTGTCCACTCGAGACACCAGGGCCTCCCCGTCCTCACCAAGAAACGCCCCCACCTCTCGGAGCACCTGCTCGGCGTCGCCTCGCAGCCGCTCAAAGGGCAGCACCTTAAGATCTGCCTCGGGCAGGGCCTGCTGCAGGGCACGCACGGTGCGGCCATAGTCGAGGAAGGCACCCCGCGTGGCGTATTCCTCCCCGAGAATCCGTTCGAGCTGGGCTTCGAAATCGCTCTGCCCAGCCCGCGGGATGCGGTCGCTGCGTTCGGCATAGAACGAGGGCAGATAGCTATCCTGACGGCGGATGAAGAAGAGCACTGCGACCCGCTCGACCCCCAGGGCGAGGGCCCGTTCCCGCAGCAAGGCGAGGCTTTCCGGCAAAGCATCCGGGTGGCGTATGGGCTTGCCACGCTCCCCGAAAAACCGCCAGGGCGCGCTCATACGCTCGTGGGAGACCACACCCGGGCGGCCGTCCTTGGCCGGCGCGACCAGCGCGCGGATGACATCATCGGCACGGTGCCGCCACTGCTCCGTCGGCAGGCCAAGCGCCTGATACGCGGGGCAGGCCCGCACCAGATCCCGACGCAGCCCCCGCACCGGGTCCTTGCCTCGACCGATATACTGCACCTGCTCAAGGTACGGGAAGACGTGATGCTGAAACCAAGTGCTGGCGGTCTTGTTGAAGCCGATATGCAGGATCAGCTCACGGGGCAACATGCTGCTCATTCAGGCCCTTCCAATGAAGTTGGCGGTTAACCACCCCGCGGCGGGTGACGCTTGCCATTGTAAAGCAAGGGCCGCAGCCGGTGACGCTGGAACCGCAGCAACCGATGCCGCAATTGTCGTGCGGGCACATACCCCCCCCAAAGGAGCAGGCGCTCAACAAGGGACAAATCCTCGCCGCGCTCCGCGCAGTAGGTCGACCAGAAACTGGCCAGACTCGCTCGATCCAACCTGAGTTTCAGCGCCAACCGAGCCGCCTGGAACCGCGTCGGCTGCCCATCCGCCAGGGCCTCTAGATCCGGCAGGCAGAAGCCATCCACCCCGCCGGCGTTTGTCACCGTGCTATCGACCCGATGGAAGTTGCCCAGACGACAGTCCTGGAGGTAAACCCCGGTACGGTGCAGCCTGGCCTGGAAGCGGCCGAGCCGCTGCGCCAAATCGGGTGGCAGTGCGACCGGCTCACTCTCCGGCTCCAGGCCCTCCCCTGCCACAAACCGCGTGATCAAACAGGCGTGGACCACCTGATCGCCTTCCAGCCAGTCCACCGCCCCAATCAGACCAGGCACCGCGCCGGGTAACGCCCGCTCCAGCCGCCGCCCGGTCAGCCACGCCGCCACCGCCGAGCGCCGCTTGGTCTTGCCCGGGTTGGTGTACTTGAGCACCAGCGGCCCGAAGGCCTCGGTGTCCAGTCGGTAGACGTTGTGCCGTCGGCGTGCGGCGAGCAGCTCACCGCGCTCGGGCAACGCGGCCTCCCACTGCGGCAGCCACGCCGCCAGTTCCTCCGGGGTCAGTGCCTGGCGGTCGGTGACCCATAGCGCGCCGTCCTCGCCCCGGGCGTGGGCGATGCCCGGGTCCTGCGCAGCTTCGGCCTCGATGCGGGTTTCAAGGGGGAGCACGGGCGTCGATCCTGGTTGCACCGAAAAACGGCTCAATACCTTATCATGGTGGGCTTTGTGGATTGAGAGACTGCGCCCCGCAGCCGAGGTGGCCTTGAGCACGAAGAGCGACGCCGCGACCGACCTGGACCTCGACCCCCTGGCCGATCCGGAGAAGCTGGAGAAGAAGCGCCGCAGGAAGGGAGAAAAGCGTGTAGAGGCCGGCGGGCCCGACGGGCCACGGCCCGACACGCCCTCCTGGCCGGTCTTCAAGCGGCTGTTTACGCAGTACGTCCTGCCGCACTGGAAGGTCGGCCTGATCGCGGTCGTGGTCACGATGCTCTTCTCCGCCAGCGAGGTGGCGCTGATCGCCACCTTGCAGCCGCTGCTCGACGACGGCCTGGTCGAGCAGGACACGGCGATGATTCGCCTCTTCGCCGCGCTCATCCTCGGTCTGCTGGTCTTTCAGGGGATCTCCTACTTCGTCTCCCATTACCTGATCACCTGGATCGGCCGACAACTGATCAAGAGCCTGCGCCTGGACGTCCATGACGCCCTGCTGCGCATGCCCTTCAGCACCTACGAGCAGCTCTCCTCCGGGCGGCTGATCTCGCGGATGACCTACGAGGCGGAGCAGACCGCCAAGGCCTCGACCCAGGCGGTGCTCACGCTGTTCAAGGACGTGGTCAAGGTGGTGCTGATCTTCGGCTACCTGCTCTATCTCTCCATCTGGCTGGTGGCGCTGATCAGCGTGGTGCTGCCGCTGATTGCCGGGATCATCGGCCTGGTCAACAAGCGCTTTCGCAAGATCAGCCGCAAGATCCACGGCGCCGTGGGCGGTGTGGGCACCGTCGCCGAGGAGAGCGTCCACGCCCATCAGGAGATCAAGCTCTTCGGCCAGGCCGAGCGCGAGCGTCGGCGCTTTGAGTACAACAACGAGCGCAACCGCAAGGCCTCCATGCGCAAGGCCGCGCTCAAGTACGCCACCATCCCGCTGATCCGCCTGCTGGTGGGCATCGCCCTGGCGGTGGTGATCTCCGTGGCCACCATGGAGGCGGTGGTCGAGACGCTGACCGTGGGCACGGTGGTCTCGTTCATCGCCGCCATGACGCTGCTCCACGGCCCGCTCAAGCACATCGTCTCGCTCAGCGCCGAGCTGCAGAAAGGGCTGACGGCGGCGGCGAGCATCTTCGAGGTGGTCGATGCCGAGTCCGAGCGGGACACCGGCACGCGGCGCCTGGAGCGCGCCGAGGGGCGGGTGGAGCTGCGCGGGGTGCGCTTCGCCTACGACGACCAGCGCGAGGTGCTCAAGGGGATCGATATCACCGCCGAACCCGGCGATATGATCGCGCTCACCGGGCCCTCGGGCAGCGGCAAGAGCACGCTGGTCAGCCTGATCCCCCGTTTCTACAACGCCACCGCCGGTGAAATCCGCCTGGATGGGGTGCCCATCGACGAGTACCGTCTGGCCGATCTGCGCCGCCAGATCGCGCCGGTGAACCAGGACATTGTGCTCTTCAACACCACCATCGCCGAAAACATCGCCTACGGCGCCGAGCGCGAGGTCAGCCGCGAGGAGATCGTCCGGGCGGCCGAGGTCGCCTACGCCCGGGACTTCATCGAGGCCCTGCCCCAGGGCTTCGACACCGAGGTGGGCGAAGACGGCACCCTGCTCTCCGGCGGGCAGCGCCAGCGCATCGCCATCGCCCGAGCGGTGCTCAAGGATGCGCCGATCCTCATCCTCGACGAGGCGACGGCCTCGTTGGACACCGAGTCGGAGCGCTATATCCACGCCGCCTTCGAGCGACTGATGCAGGGGCGCACCGCATTCGTCATCGCCCACCGCCTCTCGACGGTGGAGAACGCCGACCAGATCCTCTTCCTGGAGAACGGGCAGGTGGCCGAGCGCGGCACCCACGAGGAGTTGCTGGCCCGCGGCGGCGCTTACACCGGCCTATACCACATGCAGTTCGCCACCGACACTCAGGGCGCCGCCGCCGCGGGCTAGCCGGTCGCCTCCGGCTGGCTAGCGGTCAGCTGCCGGTAGACCCGACCACTGACCCGCTCGATGCGCTGCTGCTCGGCGGCGGTCAGCTCGCGGCGCCACTTCTCGTCGAGGCGGATGGCCGAGTCCCGCTGACTCTTCATACGGTTGCCGCCGAGGACGTGGATCGGGTTCTCGCCCCAGTGGCGCACAGCCTCGGGCTCGGGGGCCAGACCAAGTGCGCGGGCAATACGCGCGGTCTCGGTCTCCGGATCCTGGCAAAAGGCCTCGTAGCTGACCCGCAGCGCACCCGGAAAGTGGCGGGCCACCTGGCGGGCATAGCGGTGCTTGCCCCAGTAGCGCAGGGCACTGAAGGTGATCTGGCGCCGCCGGTTGCGCTTCTCCCACGAGTAGACCTGGGCGGGCGGGGTCTTGTAGAGGTGGATCGGCACCAGGTCGATGCCGGGCACCTGGCGCAGCCGGTCCAGGCGTGATGGCCGGCGCGAGGAGTCGATCACCACCTGCACGCCGTGGGCAGCAGCGACCGCTTGGAAGAGGACCCGGTTGTCGGTGGCGAAGCGGCGGCCCCAGCGGCTGTCAGGGTCAAGATTGAAGACGCTGCGACCATCAAGGGCGCGCACCTGCTCGTCGATGGCCTGCCAGAAGCTGCACTGCTCCAGCTTCGGCGCCCCGCAGGGGCACTTCTTGCCTTCACGCACCGCAGCCCGCAGGTTCTTGACGCTGCCCAGGTTCAGGGCCCGCGAGTGTGCCCCCAGCACGCGATGGAGCAGCGTCGTGCCGCTGTGGGTACAGCCCAAGGATGTAGGCAATCTTGACCGTCATGGATGCACTCGCTCTCCTTGCTATGACTCAAAGGTATAGCCCATCACCTCGATCTCCCGCGCGCATTCCTGGGCGACGATCTCGCGACAGGCGTCGTCGTAGTACGTCCGGTAGTCGACCTTTCCGCCGCCGGATTTGGCGTGGATGCCCTGGATCAGTTCGGCGAGGTTCTCCGGGTAACCGATGCGATCGCTGACCTCGGCCAGGTCCTCGGCCAGGTGCTCCATGCGCACGATGTAGTCGACCATCGGCCGCTCACCGTCGGCGTAGAGCTTGAAGTTGCTCTTTCGCGCCATGATCCCGGAGTCGAGGAACTCGCGGAACGAGTCCGGGGCCTTGCCCTGTTTATGCCGGTAGCGGTAGCGCGAGACTGCCAGGGCCCAGGGGTTACGCTCCACGGTGAAGGTGAAATAGCGTGCCCAGCGCTGGGCACCGAGCTGCTGCCGGACGTGCCGGGCGCTCATGTGCTGGTGGTAGAAGCTGGGGATGGCATCGCGCAGCGCCTGGAGCCAGGTGCGCTCCCCGGCCAGCGGGTCGTCGGTGTAACCCTGCAACCCGCGGATGACCGCTCCCGGGCGGACGTTGTCCAAAAACCGGTCGTTCTGCGGCCCCGGAAAACCGAACTCCTTGCGCTGACCCTCAGCCACCGGCGTGATGACATCGTTCGGCCCGGCGTGCTTGGCCAAGGCCAGCTCCAGAGAGCTGCCGGCGGTCTTGCGGGTCTTGATGAAGACGAACTGGTGGCGGTGTGAGATGACGGTCATGCGGGCTCCGGCACACTTGGATGTCTGGCGGATTGCTGGCGCCGGATTCTAGCAGACGCCCCTCAAAGGCCTGCAGCGGCGGGCCCGATAGCGCTCTGTGAATGCGATTGCTGTGTTAGCCTTACTCCTTTCCCTCCAACCTTCTTGCGCTGGCAACGGGGCGCCGCGTCTTGACGCAGATCGCTGTCCAACTCTTCCTCGCCTTTGGGGTCACCGCGTTCCTGCTGCTGGTCCTGCGCCGGCCGGCGTTGGAGGCCGGGCTGGTGGATCGGCCTTGCGATCGCAAGCGCCATGGGCGAGTGGTGCCGCTGATCGGCGGCATCTGCATCCTGCTCGGGTTCGCCGCCGCCTCGCTGCCGGCGGACTTCGGGCTGCGCGACTACCAGGGGCTGTTCGCCGGGATGACGGTCCTGCTGCTAGTGGGTGTGGTGGACGACCTGGTGGATATCGAGGCTTGGGCCAAGTTCGCCGCACAGGTCTTCGCCGCGTTGCTGATGACCACCTGGTCCGGCTTGGTGGTGGAGGACCTAGGGCAGCTGTTCGGCCCGCAGGTATCGCTGGAGTTGGGCATCCTGGCCGTGCCCTTTACCGTCCTATGCGTGGTGGGGCTGGTCAACGCCATCAACATGTTCGACGGCGTGGACGGGCTGGCCGCCGGCACCGTGGCCGCCGCGCTGGGCTGGCTGGTGCTCGCCGGCGCCTTCAACGGCGGCGCCAGCTGGCTGGTGCTGGCCGGGCTGCTGCTGGCCTCGGTCTGCGCCTTTCTGATCTTCAACATGCGCAACCCGTGGCGGCGCAAGGCCGCCTGCTTCCTGGGCGACTCCGGCAGCATGATGCTCGGCTTCGCCTTGGCGTGGTTCGCCGTGGAGGCCGCTCAGGGCGAGCATGCGCTGCTGCCACCGGTAGCCATTGCCTGGATCCTGGCTCTGCCAGTGCTCGACACCCTGACCCTGATGGGGCGGCGGATCCTCCGCGGTCGCCACCCGTTCCAGCCCGACCGGGAGCACCTGCACCACATCTTCTACCGCGCCGGCTTCACCCCGGGCCAGACCGTAGCCGTGCTGGTGCTAACCACGGTGCTGCTGGGCGGGGTCGGCGTCTTGGGCACTGGGCTGGGCGTGCCGGAGTGGGTGCTGGCGGTGCTCTTCGTGCCGGTGGTCCTGGCCCACGTCCTCGCCCAGGCCCGGGCCTGGCGCTTTGCCCGGCTGATGCGCCGCCAGCTGCGCTGGATGCGCTCCAACCTGCGCCAGTGACCATCCGGGGGGCAGGCGGGCAAACCACCCCACCGGGCAGCGCCCCACGCATTGAGAATTATTCGCAAATCGTGCATGCTGGGCTCAACATTGCCACATTGCGCGGGAGCGCCCATGGTGGACCACACGGCATCCCCCCTGCTCGAGCTCAGCAACGTCCACTGCTGCTACGGCGGCACCACCGCGGTCTATCAGCTCAGCCTGCGCGTCCTGCCCGGGCAGATCGCCTGCCTGCTCGGCCCCAGCGGCTGCGGCAAGACCACCACGCTGCGCGCCATCGCCGGCTTCGAGCCGCTGTGTAATGGCGAGATCCGCGTCCGCGGCGAACCACTCTCACTCCCCGGCTACGTGATGCCGCCGGAGAGACGGCGCATGGGCATGGTCTTCCAGGACTACGCCCTCTTCCCGCACCTGAACATCTACGACAACATCACCTTCGGTCTGCGCCGGCTTAACCGCCGCGAGCGCCGCCGCCGCGCCGACGAGCTGCTCGAGCTGGTGGACCTGCAGGGCTATGGGGATCGTTTCCCCCACGAGCTCTCCGGCGGGCAGCAGCAGCGCGTCTCGCTGGCCCGTGCGGTGGCACCGCAGCCGCAGCTGGTGCTGCTCGACGAGCCCTTCTCGAACCTCGATGTCGAGCTGCGCGAACGGCTCAGCCGCGAGTTCCACGACATCTTCCGCGACCAGCAGATGACCGCCATCCTGGTCACCCACGATCAGCACGAGGCCTTCGCCATGGCCGACGAGATCGGCCTGATGCGCGACGGGCGCATCGTGCAGTGGGACACCCCCTTCAACCTCTACCACGAGCCGGCGGATCGCTTCGCGGCGGAGTTCATCGGCCAGGGCAGCATGATCTCCGGGACCCTGGCCGACGGCGAGCGCATCCAGACCAGCCTGGGCACACTGCGCGGCAGCCACGGCTTCCCGTGGCCGGCCGGCACCCGGGTGGATGTGCTCCTGCGCCCGGACGACGTGCGCATGGGCGAGGCGCCCTCGGGCCTCTACGGCCGGGTGGTGAAAAAGGCCTTCAAGGGGGCGGAGACCCTCTACACCCTGCGCACGCCGGATGGGGTCGAGCTCCTGGCCCTGGCCCCAAGCCACAGCGACTACGCCGTCGGTGACGACGTGGGCCTGACCCTGGATACCGAGCACCTGGTGGCCTTCCCCGCCGATGGCGAGGTGGCGAAACAGGCCGAGCAGCCCACCGCCCAGCCGGTGCGCGCCGTCAACGTCGGCTGAGCCGGCGGGTCTGCCGCCAGGCGGGGGCCCCGGCGGGCCGCTCAAGGGCGGAGGCGGCCAGCCGATACCCTCGGGTAGCTTCCCGGAACGGCAGGTAGACCCGTTATGCGCAGGCACACCCTCCCCGTCGCGGCGCTGGCCGCGCTACTCCCCCTGACCGCAACCGCCAACCACCAGCCGCCGGGCTCGGCGCTTGGCTTCGGCGACGCCACCCGCTTCGCCGACACCCAGGACAGCAAGCAGAATCCGGCCGGGCCCATTGCCGGAAGTGAGCGCGGCGTACGCATGGGAGTCTTCAGTCTTGGGCTCTCCTATGAGGTCGGAGACGTCTCCGATTTCGGGGACGACTTCGAGGATCTGGGGGACGACTTCGAGGAGCTTGAGGGGCTGCCCGAGGAGATCGAAGCGCTGGACCCTGGGGATGACGACGCCCTTGAGGATCTCGCCGCCCGGGTCGGCGAGCTGCAGGATCTGGAAATGCGCACCAACGACTTGCTCAACGACCTGGGCGAGGAAGGCTATCTGACCATCGGCGCCATGGGTCAGTTCGTCCCCTTCCCCTTCGAGACCACCCAGGACGCCCTGCGCGGCTCGCTGCTCATCGACCTGGAGTACAGTGCCCGCGGACACCTCTCGGTGCTCCACGAAGGGGAGCTGACCACTGCGGCGGCACAGCTCTCGGATCACCCCGGCGACTACGGGTTTGACGAAAACTGTGGCGAAACTTACTGCATTGACGAGGACGGCAACGTCTACAAAGACGGCGATTTGCTCGACCTCGAAGCCGACATCAACCTAGACGGCTTCGGCGGCTACATCCGCAGCGCCATCACCCGGACCTTCACCCTGGGCTACGGCACCACGGTCTACGACAATCCCCACGGCCTGCTCTTCGCCGGCGCGCAGCTCAAGCACCACCAGGTGGAGCTCTCGCGGATGACGGTGGGCTTCGATGACGACGCCGGCAGCAAGCTCAGCGACGAGTTCGGCGAGAACAGCGAGACCAACTCGGATTTCGGCGTCGATCTGGGGGTGATGTGGGTCAGCGACCATTACCGGGCCGGGGCGAGCATCGCCAATCTGATCGAGCCCACCTTCGACTACCCGGCGGTGGAGGGCGAGGCCACCTACGACCAAGCCACCGCACGGGGCGAGATCGATCCGGATGAATCCTACCGCATGGAGCGCCAGCTCAACGTGGAAGGGGCGGTGCACACCGCCGACGGGCGCTGGCTGCTCGGCGGCTCGCTCGATCTCAACGCCGCCGACGGTCCCTTTGCCGATGGCTCCGACGACGCCTACCAGTGGCTGACCGTCGGTGGCGCCTACCGCCCACCCCACGCCGCCCTGCCCGGCTGGCGCCTGGGCTACCGGCAGAACCTGGCCGGCTCGGAGATCGGGTATATCACCGGCGGTGTCACGCTCTTCCGGGTCCTGACCCTGGATGCGGCCATGAGCACCGAGACGGTGGACTCCGTGCCCCGGGCGTTCATGTTCAACGCCGGCGTGGGCGTGCGCTTCTAGCCGCCGGCGAGGATCCCGAGCAGCGCGATCCCCAGGACCAGCAGCAGGAACAGCACCCCGGCCATGGCCAGCGCCAGCAGGCGGCTCTCCACCGCGGCGCTCAACCGCGTCAGGGCCACCAGCGACGGCGCCCGCGGGCGCGCCGGCAGCCGCCGCCACGCCCGCCGGCTGGCGTAGCCCAGGCGCACCCCGGCGAGCAACGCCGGCTTGATCCAGTCCCCCTCGGGGATGCGCGGCAGCCGTGCGGCCCCGGCCAGACCGAAGAGCACCGCGGCCACGGCGCCGCCGGCAAGCGCCGGCAGCAGGGCGTCGAGCAGGGCCGCGGGCTGCGCGGTGTAGCCCACCAACTGCGGGGACACCACCGCCGCCGCCAGCCACGGCAGGGTCAGGGAGAGCAGCACCAGGGCGAGCACTGCCGCCCGCCGCGCCAGCGGATCCGCCCCGCCCTCGCCGCGCCAGGCCAGCAGCAGGAAGCGGATCATGAGCACGGCGGTCAGCGCCGAGGCGAGCAGCAGCAGCGGCTCCGCCGGGGCGCCGAGGGCCTCGGCGCCGAGCTGCTTGCCCGCCCCCTTGGCCAGGGCCCCGCTGGTGGCCGGCACGCCCACCAGGGCGAGCGCCGGCAGCAGCAGGTACGCCCCGCGGTGGCGGCCGTGGAGCCCGCAGCCGAGGAACAGCGCCCCCTTGGCCAGGCCGTGGTGCAGGGCGAAGAGCGCCACCCCGGTGAGCGCCGCCCCGGCCAGCGCCGGCTCGAGCAGCGCGGTGCCGGTAAAGGCGGTCATCAGGCCCATCTGACTGACCGTGGAGTAGGCGAGCACTGTCTTGGCCCGGCGCTGGGTCACGCCCACCACGCTGGCGTAGAGGCTGCTGGCCAGCCCCGCCACCACCAGCACCCCGCCGGCCACCGGCAGGGCCAGATCGCCGATGGGCAACAGGCGCCACCACGCCACCAGGGCCGCCTTGACCAGCAACGCCGAGAGCAGCGCACTGGCCGGCACCGGCGCCGCCGGGTGGGCCAGCGCCAGCCAGGCGTGCAGGGGCACCACGCCGGCCTTGACGGCGAAGCCGAGCCCGATCAGTGCCACCAGCACATTGCGGTACGGGTGCTCGACGACCAGCGCCGGCACCTCGGCGAGCGCGGCGTTGTCGCCCTGGGCGGCGATTAGCAGCACGGCGGCGAGCACCGCGACCTCGGCCAGCACCGCCATACCCAGGTAGACGCGCCCGGCGCGGAACGCCTCCGGTGTGCGGAAGTGGACCACCAACGGGTAGGCCACCAGCGTCATGGTGGCGTAGGCGAAGTAGAAGGTGGCCAGATCGGCGGCCAGCACCACGCCCATGAACGCCGCCACCGTCGCCCCCAGGCCCATGAGCAGCCCGACGGGCGGACCGCCGCGGCCGCCCTCCCCGGCCACGGCGAAGAGCAGCGCGGCGGCGGCCACCGGGGCGGCGAGCAGCAGCACCGCCTGGCCGAGGGGATCCGCCGCCAGGCGGGTATCGAGCAGCAGCCACGGCAGCTGCAGGGTCTCGCCGGCGAGGACGAGCCCGCCCAGGGCGGTCAGCGGTGCGAGCACCAGCAGCACTGCCCCGATCCCCCGCGCGCCGGCGGCGAGCAGGGCCACCGCCAATAGCGGGGTGAGCACCGGCAGCAGCAGACCGGCGGCCGGGTCGATCATCACAGCGGGTACTCCTGTTCCACGATGCGCTGCGCCCAGTTCAGCGGCGAGAACTCCGCCGCCGCCAGCACGCCGGCGAGCAGTGCTGCCAGCGCCGTGAGCAGCGCCGGGTAGAGCAGCCAGCGGTGGGTCTCGGCGCTGCTCGTCCGCGGCATTGCCCCTGGCCAGCCGGCGGGGGCCGGCAGCAGCCAGATCCGCCGCAGCACGGGCAGAAAGTAGGCGGCGTTGAGCAGCGTGCTGGCCACCAGCACGGCCAGGATCCAGTAGAGCTCCTGGGCCAGCGCGCCCAGCCCCAGGTGCCACTTGCTGATGAACCCGGCGATGGGCGGGAAGCCGATCATGCCCAGCGCCCCGATGGTGAAGGCCACCGAGGTCAGCGGCATGCGCCGGCCGACGCCATTGAGCGACTCGATGCGGTGGATGCCCAGGGTCTCGGCGTAGTTGCCGGCACAGAAGAACAGGGTGATCTTCATCAGCCCCTGGTGAACCAGGTGCACCAGCCCGCCGATCAGCCCCAGTGGCCCGCCCATGGCCACCCCCAGGGTGATGAACGAGACCTGGCTGACCGTGGAGAAGGCCAGGCGACGCTTGATGTCCACCTGCGCCAGGGCGCGCAGCGAGCCGTAGAGGATGGTCACCGCCGCCAGGGCGGCGAGCACCGGGGTCACGTTCAGGTCCGCGGCCACAGCGTGGCCGTAGACATCCTGGACAATGCGCACCACGCCGAAGGCGCCGGCCTTGACCACCGCCACGGCGTGAAGCAGCGCGCTGACCGGCGCCGGCGCCACCATGGCGATGGGCAGCCACGCCTGCAGCGGAAAGAGCGCCGCCTTGACCGCCACACCGCCGAGCAGCAGCGCGAGCACCACGGTGGCCGCTCCCGGCGCAGCGGCCGCCCACTCGGCCACCGCCGCCGAGCCGCCGGGGCTGAACGGCTGCTCGCCCACCGCGGCGTAGAGCGCCACAGTCCCGGCGAGCAGCGCCATGCCCCCGCCCAGGGTGTAGGCGAGGTAGGTGCGCCCGGCAGCCAGCGCCGCCGGGTGCCCGCGGTGGACCACCAGCGGGTAGGTGGCCAGGGTGAGCGCCTCGTAGAAGAGCAGGAAGGTGAAGAGGTTGCCGGCCAGGGCGATGCCGAAGGTGGCGGCCACGCACAGCGAGAAGAAGCCGAAGAAGCGCGCCCGCTGCGCGGAGTTCTCCAGATAGGCGACGGCGTAGACGGTGGTGATCAGCCAGAGCACCGCCGAGAGCATGGCGAAAAGCAGCGCCAGCGGGTCCGCCGCCAAGTGAAAGGTGACGCCCGGGACGACCTCCCAGGCGACCTGGTAGCTGCGCCCCTGCAGGAAGCCGTAGACCAGCAGGGCCACCAGGACCAATTTGACGCTGGCACCGAAGAGGTTCCAGAAGGTGCGCTGACGGCGGCGCTCATCGCGCAGGGCGAAGATGATCACCGCCGTCCCCAGCGAGGCGAGCAAGGCCCACAGCGGCAGCAGGTCCTGGAGCGCGGCGATCATTGAAGCCCCTCCGGTGCGCCCTGCTCCAACAGCCCCAGCGCCGGCATGGCCGAGACCCCCATGGCGTAGACGATGAGCACCAGCAGCAGCGGCACCCACTCCATGATCCGCGGCACCCGTTGTGCCGGGCGCACCTCGGTGTAGCCGGCCGGCGGCGCGGCGTGGGCCAGAGCCAGCACGCGGAAGGCGTAGGCGGCGGCGAGCACACTGCCGAGGATGATCACCACCGCCCACGGCCACTGCCCGCCACTGATCGCGCCGCTGAGCAGCAGCCACTTGGCCAGGAAGCCACCGCTGGGCGGCAGGGCCATGAGACTGGCGAAGGCCAGCCCCAGGGTAAGCACGGTGATCGACAGGTACGGGGTGAGCCCGCGCAGGCCCTCGAGCCGATCGTGCCCGAGGCTGTAGAGCATATTGCCGGCGGCGAGGAAGGCGGCGGACTTGGCGAAGCCGTGGGCCAGGGCGTGGTAGGCCACGCCCTGCCAGGCGTGCACGGCGGCGGCCGGGATCACCACCATGGGCAGGAGCAGCAGCAGGTAGCCGAGCTGGGCGATGGTCGAGTAGGCGATGACCTGCTTGAGCCGCGGCTGGCGCAGCGCCTGCAGCGAGCCGTAGAGCACCGCCAGCGCCCCCAGGGCGCCGATCAGCCAGCCCATGTAGGTACTCAGCAGCACCGGGAAGACCCACAGCCACAGGCGCAGCACCAGGTAGAGCCCTGCCTTGGCCACCAGTGCCGAGAGCGCCGCGCTGGCCGGCGCCGGGGCGTTGCTGTGCGCCGGCATCAGCCACATGTGCAGCGGGAAGACCGCCGCCTTGGCGAACAGCCCGGCGGTGATCAGCGCCGCCGCCACGGCGGTGTGGGCGTCGGCACCGACGAGCTCGCCCACCTCGCGCAGGTGCAGCGTGCCGGTGCCGCCGTAGAGCAGCGCCACGCCGAGCAGATAAGCCAGCGAGCCGAGCAGCGCCAGCAGCAAATAGCGCATGGCCGCGCCCAGCGACGGCCGGTCGCCGGCCATGGCCGCCAGCGGAGCCGCCGTGAGGGTGAGCAGCTCCAGCATGACGTAGAGGTTGAACAGATCCGCCGAGAGGAAGGTGCCGTTGAGCGTGGCCCACTGCACCAGCCACAGCGGCCAGAAGAGCTCGGTGTTGTAGCCCTTGCCGCGCAGGTAGGGCCCGGCGTAGAGGGTGACCGCCAGGCCGACCAGCGCGGTCATGCCGAGCATCAGCGCCGAGAGCCCGTCGGCGTAGAGCTCCACGCCCAGCGGCGGCTGCCAGCCGCCCAGGTGATGGACCTGCGGGCCGTGCTCGGCCACCTGGCGGACCACATCGGCCACCGCCACCAGCGTGGCCAGGGCGCCGAGCAGCGGCAGCCACGGCGCCCGGCGGGCGCGCACCAGGAAGACCGCCAGCGCGGTGAGCAGCGGCAGGAAGAAGGCCAGTGGCAGGGAGAGCGTCGCCACGGCCTACTCCTCGTCCTCGGGCAGGTGGTTGAGCCCGGTCTCGGCGTAGTAGCGCCGCGCCAGGACCAGGGCGAAGGCGGTGGCGCTGACGGCGATGACGATGCCGGTGAGCACCATGGCGTGGGGCACCGGATCGACGTAGTCCGGGTGGCGGCGGGCCAGGGCCACCAGCAGCAGGAAGACCGAGTTGCCGAGGACGTTGACGGCGAGGATCCGGCGCAGCAGGTGGCGCTGGGTGATCAGCCCGTAGATGCCGATGCCCGCCAGCGCCCCGGCGATCAGTGAGTAGAAGGCGGCTTGGGTCACCGCACCTCCCCGCGCAGGCCGCCGGAGCCGCTGAACAGCAGCACCAGCGGCAGCGCTATGGCCAGCGTCAGCGCCGTCTCGATAAGCAGGATCAGCTCATAGGTCCACTCGGCCGGATAGGCGAGCACCGCCGAGGCCAGGCCAGCGCCGGCCAGGCCGATGGCGCTGAACAGCACCATGCCGCCGACCAGGGCCAGGCGCTCGGCGAAGCTGGTCTCCTCGGTCGGGCGCAGCCGCCCGGTCAGGCGCAGCAGCACGCCGAGGGCGGCGAGCACGGCACCGGCCTGGAAGGCGCCGCCGGGCTGATACGCCCCGGACCAGAGCAAGTAGCCACCGGCGAGCACGGTCATCGGCGCGATGAAGGCGATCAGCGGCTGGACCAGCAGCGGCTCGCGGTGGCTGGCGCGCAGCCAGTCGCCGGGCCCGGCGTGGGTCAGGTCCTGGGCCACCACCCGGGCGGCGAGGAAGGCAACGAAGAGGACCACCACCTCGGAGAGGGTGTCGATGCTGCGGAAGTTGAGCAGCACGGCGGTGACCGGGTTCTCCACCCCGCTCGCCTCGAGCTTGGCCAGGGCGAGGCGCCCGGCGGTCTGCTCCGGCGGCTCGAGGCCGACCACCGCCCAGCCGATGCCGGCGATCAGGACGCCGACGAGCACGGCCACGCCCACCGCCGCCCACGGCGGCACCGCCGGCGGGGGCGGCTCGTCGACGTCGCTGCCCTCGGGCAGCAGGGCGCGGTAGGCGGAGAGCAGCAGGGCCCCGGTGATCCCGGCGCCGATGGCCGCCTCGGCCAGGGCCAGATCGGGGGCGGCCAGGCGCGCCCAGGTCACGGCCATGAGCAGGCCGAAGACGATGAACAGCACCACGCTGCGAAAGAGGATGCGGCTGGCGACGATCTGCCAGGCCAGCCCGAGCAGGCCACCGGCGAGCAGCAGGTCGAAGGTCCAGTCGATCACGGCGGCGTCCTCCGCGCCCCGCCGCGGGCGCGCAGCGAGAAGCGGGCGATCAGGTGCGCCGAGACGGTGGCGGCGATCAGCGCCAGCATCCAGATCAGCACCAGCTTGGCGGCCACCCAGCCGGTTTCGGCCTGCAGGATCAGGGCGGCCACCACGCAGCCCAGGCCCAGGTTGTCGGCCTTGGTCAGCGCGTGCAGGCGATCGAAGACGCCGGGGAAGCGCAGCAGTCCGACAGTGCCGGTGAGAAAAAACAGCCCGCCGAGAAGCAGGAGCCCGGCGCTGAGCGCGTCGAGCAGCGTCATCACTCCTCCCCCTTCTCGAAGCGCCGCGGCACCCGGGTGAAGGCCACGGCGATCACCGCGGCGAGGACCACGAAAAGCAGGGCCACGTCGCGCAGCGCCGGCAGGCCCATGGCCTCGGCGAGCAGCAACAGCACGGCAACAGTGGTGGTGCCGAAGAGCAGTGCGGCAAGCATACGGTCGGCAGCGGTGGGGCCGCGGTGGACGCGCCACAGCCCGGCGAGGAGGTTGAGCAACAGAAAGACGGCGAGACCCAGATAGAGCATCTGCACGGCGCTTACCTCATGCGGCGGCACCGGTGGTGGTCCCGCTCAGGCCGTAGACCGCAGCCACGCGGCGCTCCAGCCCGGCGACCTCGTCTTCGGCCTGCGGGGTGATGGCGTGAACGATGAGGATATCGCCCTCCAGATCGGCGGCCAAGGAGCCGGGGAGCAGACTCAGGGCCGCGACCAGGGCCACCCGTGGCTCGCCGGGGGGCAGCTCGACGGCGTAGCGCAGCCAGTGGCTGTGGATGGGCATGCGCGGATGCATGGCGCGGTAGGCGACATCCACGGCACCGATCAGCGAGCGCACCAGGAAGAAACCGGCAAAGCGCAGTGCCGGCAGGGGGTACCAGGGGTGGATGCGCCGGCCGGCGAAGTAGACGCCAACCCCGGCGGCGGCAAGGATCGTGGCGACGCCGAGCACGCCGCCAAGCCGCCCCTCGGCAAGGATCAGCCAGAGCAGCAGCATGACCGCCGCCGCTCGCAGGGTGCGGCCCAGCCACACCGCGGGGCCGGGCCGGGAGGCGGGGCCTGGCGCCGCCGGCGGGACCACGGGCTAACTCTCGGCGCCCTGGGCCCGGGCGCGCTCGGCGGTCTCGGCACGGCGGCGCTGCTCGGCCTCCCGGTCGCGGCCGCCATCGACCTCGCGCCAGCCCTGGCCGTGCTGGAGGATCAGGGCGGCGAGTGCATCGAGGTGATCGGGGCGGTCATTGAGCGCCGGGATGTAGGAGAGGCGCTCGCCGCCGCTCTCCTCGAAGTACTCGCGGTTCTCGCCGGCGATCTCCTCGAGGGTTTCAAGGCAGTCGGCGGAGAAGCCGGGGCAGACGACATCCAGGTGCTTGACGCCGGACCGGGCGAGTTCGGTGACCGTCTCATCGGTGTACGGCTTGAGCCACTCCTCGTTGCCGAAGCGCGACTGGAAGGTCACATCCCAGGTGCCCGGCTCCAGGCCCAGTTCCTCGGCCACCAGTCGCGAGGTCTTCAGGCACTGGCAGTGGTACGGGTCGCCGTCGAGCAGGTAGCGCTCCGGCACGCCGTGGTAGGAGAAGAGCAGCCGCTCGCCGCGCCCCTCGCGCTCCCAGTGCTCGCGGATCGAGCGGGCCAGGGCCTGGATGTAGACCGGCTCGTCGTGGTATTGACCGACCATGCGCAGTTCCGGCACCCACCGCCAGCCCATCAGCTCGCGCGCCACAGCGTCGAAGGTGGAGCCGGTGGTGGAGGCGGAGTACTGCGGGTAGAGCGGCAGTACCAGGATCCGCCGCGCCCCGGACTCGCGCAGCCGGCGCAGGGCCGCCGGGATGGACGGGTTGCCGTAGCGCATGCCCAGCTCCACGACGAAGGGGCCGCGATCGTTCATCGCCTGCAGGCGCTGGCGGATGCCGGCCGCCTGGCGCTGACCGATGCTCAGCAGCGGCGAGCCGTCCTCCTCCCACACCTCGCTGTAGGCGGCCGCGGACTTCTTGGGGCGGGTGCGCAGCACGATGCCGTAGAGGATCGGCCACCAGCGCCAGCGCGGGATCTCAATGACCCGCGGATCCGAGAGGAACTGGCGCAGATAGCGGCGCAGGGCCGGTTCCGTCGGCTCGTCCGGGGTGCCCAGGTTGGCGACCAGGACCCCCACGGCGTGCGCTTCATCGTGCTGGAACGTGCTCTTCGCGGAATAGAGTTTCATAGGGCCCGGAGCATATCAGGAGCGGGCTTACGTTGGGGAGTTCAGCGACGGCCGGATGGGGCGAAACTTCCTTACAGTCTGCATATCTGTCATCAATCAGCCGCCGATCCGAGGCTGACCCGGACACCGCCGGCCGGGTAGACTGCGCGTCACACGTAGGCAACCGTCTGGATCAAGGCAATGAGCAACAAGACCCGTGTACTCTTCCTGTCCAACAGCAACGCCTGCCGCTCGCAGATGGCCGAGGGCTTTGCCGAGAACCTCGCCGGCCATCTGATCGAGCCCTGCTCGGCGGGGATCGCGCCGGCGCAGGAGCTCGACCCGCGGGCGGCCAAGGTGATGAGCGAGGACTGGACGGACATCTCGTCCAAGGCGCCGAAGGCGCTGGACCCGGCGGTGCTTGAGCAGGTGGACATGGTGATCACCCTCTCCGAGGAGGCGCAGGAGGCCTGCCCGGAGCTGCCCAAGGGTGTGGAACACCGCCACTGGCCGACCAACGACCCGGCGCAGGCCGGCGCCGACGACGATACGCAGGCGATGAACGCCTACCGTGATGCGCAGGACGAGATCAAGGAGAACATCCTGTTCCTGCTTAACGAGGTGCGCGGCGGGATCGACGAGTTCGAGATCTAAGATCCCGCTGCCCTGCCCCGGCGGCCGGCTCAGCCGTCCTGTAGGCGGCTGAGGGCCTCTCGGGCGCGCTCGCCGTAGAAGCCTTCGGCGCTGGCCGCCTTCTCGTAGTTGGCGATGGCGGCGTCGCGGGCGCCGTCGGCCTCGGCCATCTCTCCAAGCGCCAGGTGGGCCGGTGCGGTGGGCAGCAGGCGGGCCGAGCGGACCAGATCCTCGCGGGCGCGCTCGTCGTCGCCGCGGACCCGGTGCAGCAGGCCGCGGTCGAGGTGGTAGCTGAAATAGCCGTCGTTGCGCTCGATGGCGGCGTCGAAGGCGGTGATGGCCTGGTCCTTCTCGCCGAGACGGGCCAGGGCCTGGCCGCGCACGGCGTGGAAGGCGGCCTCTTCGGGATAGGCGTCGATGGCGGCGTCGGCCAGCTCCAGGGCCCGGCGGGGCTCTTTGGCACGCAGGGCCTGCTGCGCCTCGTCGTGCCGGGCGTAGGCCTCGCTGTTCTCCTCGAGCACGCGGATGTGCCGGGCGTAGCGCTCCCCGCCCAGGGTCCAGTCCTCGCCGCCGAGTTCCTCGCGCAGGGCGCGAGCGGTCTCGCGGTTGGCCTGGACGCGCTCCCGGGACGGCGGATGGCTGGCAAAGAGCCCCTCAAGCCAGGAGGGCTCCCGGTCGCCGGCCAGGCGCACGAACTTCTCCTGCAGGGTGACGGCGGCCTCGGGGTCGTAGCCGGCCTTGGCCATGTAGCGGGTGCCGTAGTAATCCGCCTCGAGCTCGGCCTCGCGGGAGTAGCGCTGGCTGATCAGCCCCACGCCGACGCTGGCCCCGGCGACCAGCAGTCCGGAGAAATCGTGGTCCTGGGTAGCCAGGCCGACGGCGGCGACGCCGGCCTGCATGATCATGCCGCGCTCGACGCGCTGGGCACCGTGACGGGCGGCGGAATGGACGATCTCGTGGCCAAGCACGGCGGCCAGCTCGGCTTCATTCTCCATTTCGGTAAGCAGGCCGCGGTTGATGGCGATCTTGCCGCCGGGCAGGGCCCAGGCGTTGGGGGTGCCGTCGTTGAGGACGACAAACTCATAGGGCAACCCGGGGCGGTGGCTCTCGGCGGCGACGCGCTGGCCGACCTCGTCGACGTAGGCGACCAGCTCCGAGTCGGCGTTGTAGCGACCGCCCATGCTCTGGAGGGTGGGCTCGTAGTGCTGCTCGCCCATGGCGATCTCCTCGCTCTCGGAGATCAGCCGGAACTCCCGCTCACCGGTGACCGGGTTGACGCCGCAGCCGGACAAGCCCAGCGCCAGCAGCGCCACCGGAATCAGCCATCGCCAGACCTGTCTGCCCTGCATCTTTCCTCCCCTGCCGGGCTGCCGCCGCCCGGATCGTCGCTCCGAAACCGTGGTTCCGTTGTCGGACCTCCTCGACTATAGCGCACCCGCGTCCCGGGCCTCGCGCAACTGCGTGGCGTTGATCAGGAAGACACCGAAGCCGCCGCGCTCGAGCTCCACCCAGGTCAGCGGCAGGTGGCCGAAGGCCTCGGCCACGGCTTCCTCGGAGTCGCCCACCTCGACCACCAGCAGGCCGTCTTCGGTGAGCCGATCCGGGGCACCGCTGAGGATGCGGCGAACCACGTCGAGGCCGTCCTCGCCGGCGGCCAGGGCGTGGTGCGGCTCGTGGCGGTATTCGGCTGGCAGCGCGGCCATGGCCGGGGCATCCACGTAGGGGGGGTTGGTGACGATGAGCTGGTAACGCTGCTGCGGCAGGCCTTCGTAGACGTCGGACTGGATCAGGGCGACGCGCTCGTCCAGGTCGTGGCGGTGGACGTTGACCGCGGCCACCTCGAGGGCGTCGGCGTCGATGTCGGTGGCGTCGATGGCGGCGCCGGGGAAGGCGTAGGCGCAGGCGACGGCGATGCACCCGGAGCCGGTGCCGATCTCCAGCACGCGCTCGACGGCGTCCGGATCCAGCCAGGGCTGAAAGCCGCGCTCGACGAGTTCGGCAATCGGCGAGCGGGGCACCAGCACGCGCTGGTCGATGTAGAACGGCAATCCGGCAAAGAAGGTCTCGTGGGTGATGTAGGGCAGCGGCAGGCGCTCCTGGATACGCCGACGCACCCGGGCCATGACCGCCTCGCGCTCGCCGCGGGTCAGGCGCGCGCCCCAGTAGAGGTCGGGCAGGTCCGCCGGGAGGTGCAGCGCGTGCAGGGCCAGCGCAGCGGCCTCGTCGATGGCGTTGTCGGTGCCGTGGCCGTAGACCAGCCCGGCCTCGTTGAAGCGGCTGGCGGCGTAGCGGACGATGTCGCGCAGGGTCTCGAGACCCTCCGGGGCGTGGTCGATGGGCTCCACGGTGTTCCTCCCTTGGCGTTTGCGCTTCGGTTATGATGGCCGGTTACGGTGCCACTGCCCAGCGATCGATGCACGCGCTGTCGCGCGCTGGAACGGCTTGCGATTTTGGATCCGGGAGCGCCCATGCCGGCAAACCGTCCGCAACGAACCACCCGGCCCCTGCTCGGGGCCCTGCTGGCCGTCCTCTCGGTGCTGGCGGCGGTGATCGGCGTCGGCCTCGCCGCCACCGCCCTGCGCCCGGATCCGGGGGTGCCGGACATCCAGGGCACCTACCTGGAGGATGGCCGGCCCATCGCCGATTTCGTGCTCGAAGACCAGGACGGGAAGCGCTTTTCGTCCACCGACCTCCACGGCAAGTGGACGGTGCTGACCTTCGGGCACACCGAATCCCCGACCACCTGGGAGAACCTGGCGCTGCTGCACAGCGCCCGCGAGCAGCTGGCGCACACGCGGATGAGCGCGCGGCTGCAGGTGGCGCTGGTCAGCGTCAATCCCGATGACGGCCCGGACGAGCTGGCCGACTACGTGGGCCGCTATCCGGCCGCGTTCCACGGCATCAGTGGACCGGTGGCGCGGGTCCGCGAGCTTGCCGGCAGCGTCGGGGTGCGCTACATGGCGCCCAACGGCGGCAACGTGGACGACGGCTTCCACATCCAGCCGGAGGGAGCGCTGCTGGTGATCAACCCCCGCGGCAAGCTGGTGGCGCTGCTGATGCCCCCGCACCACCCGGAGCTGATCGCTCGGGATCTGTTCCGGCTGATGGAGCGCGAACGCGGCGGTTTCCTGCGCAACCTGCTAGAGAGCGTCCGCGAGCGGGTCCGCGAATGAGCGCCGAGCCCGCCGCCCATCTTGCCGACCGGGTCCGCGCCTTCGGGCACCGGTTGCTGCCCACGCGGCTGCTCTCCCGGGTGACCTGGCATGTGGCGCGCTCCCCGCGCCCCTGGCTGAAGAACCGCCTGAATCGCTTCCTGGTCCAGCGCTACGGGCTGGATCTGAGCGAGGCCGAGCACGCCGACCCGTGTGCCTACCCCACCTTCAATGCCCTCTTCACCCGGGCGCTGCGCCCGGGGGCGCGGCCGCTGCCCGAGGATCCGCAGGCGCTGGTCAGCCCCTGCGACGGGACGGTGAGCGCGGTGGGGCATCTGCGCGGCGAGCAGCTGATCCAGGCCAAGGGGATCGAGTACCCCCTGAGTACGCTGCTTGGTGGGCTGGATGCCACACCGCTGCGCGATGGGGCGTTCGTGACGATTTATCTGTCGCCGCGGGATTATCACCGCTTTCATGCGCCGCTGGCCGGGCGTCTGTGTGCCGAGCGGCATGTGCCGGGGCGCCTGCTGACGGTTGCCCCCTGTGCGGTGCGCGCCATCCGCGGGCTGTTCCTGCGCAATGAGCGGCATGTGACGCTCTGGGAGACGGCGGTGGGGCCGGTGGCGGTGGTCCCGGTGGGGGCGGTGAATGTGGGCAGTATTGAGACGGTCTGGGGGGGGGCGGTGGCGGATGCGCCGGGGTTGAGTCGGGATTACGCGCCGGGTGCCGGGGTGTTTTTGGATCGCGGTGAGGAGTTGGGGCGGTTCAATCTGGGTTCGACGGTGATTTTGGTGTTGCCGCGGGGGGCGGTGCGTTGGGCCGATGGTCTGGTGTCGGGGCGGTCGGTGCGGGTGGGGGGGGTTTTGGGGCGTTTTTTGGGTCGGGGCTCGATCGTGGGGTGGCTCGGTTGGCGGTTGGAGTCCGATCGTGGGGCGGCTCGATTGGCGGCCGGAGCTCGATCGTGGGGCGGCGCGTTAACCGGCGGGTGCC
>NZ_JAJNRE010000024.1:0-25819 GCF_022228025.1 Halorhodospira sp. 9622
AATATTCGCCGAATTTTGCAAAAACCCTTCTAAATCAATAAGTTAGAAACAAACCGGCTTTGCAAAAATCGCCTCTTTGGTTGCAGATTTCGTCTCAGCTGCTGAATCCTGCAAGGGTCGATCGGAAGTCGCCCCGGGCTAAAGCGCACATCCCCCGCAGCGGGGGATTTTAAGCTCCGCTTGCAATCTTCCGCACTTCACGATGCCGGGCAACCGGCCAAGCACGCAAGCCGCGCAGCTAGGAGCGACTGCCGGGCCGCCCGCCCCAGGCGCGGGCGAGGACATCCGAGTGGATCGGGCCGAGGCTGTGGCCGTAGTAGAGCAGCAGGGTGCCCGGGTCGCGGTGGCCGACCAGCTTGGCCAGGGCGAGCCACGCCTCGCCGCCGAGCCCTTCGGTACTCGCCAGCGCCTCGGGCTGGCGCAACGCCGGCAGCCGCTCCAGGGCGGTATCGGAAAACATCCAGGCATCGCGCTCAAGCAGCTGATCGCGAAAATCCCGGTGCTGCGCCGCGTGCCCGCGCAGCAGCAGCCAGGAGACCATGCTGTGGCGAAGCAAATGGAAGTCCACCCCCTCGCCCAGGATCGGGCGCAGGACCTCGAGCAGCGGTGCGATCAGACCATGGTGGCGGTACCCGCGCGCATTGCCCTCCGGCCCAAATAGCGCAACGTCCTGCGCTCGCTCCTGAGGGAACTGCTGACGCCGACGCTGCGCCCAGCCCTTGATCTGCGCCACCGGCCCCGGCGGCGCCAGGGCGTGGAGCGGGATCCGCCGCCGTGCCGCCGGCGCCTTGCCGGATCGGATTTCCGCCCAGCACTCGGTGGCATCGACAAAGAGATCGCCGAGGGTCAGCGCGCAGACCTCCGAGGCGCGCACACCGGCGTAGAAGCCAAGCGTCAGCGCCGCGGCCCATTGCGCGTAACGCGCATCGTGCTCGCGGCTTACCAGAACGCCGTGGGCGTACTCGAACTCGGCGGGGGTCACGATCGCCGTCCGCGCTGGGGTGTGCATCGCACCCTCGCGCGGTGTGCTCAGCGCGAACTCGGCCTCGGCCAGCCACCCGCCGGCCTGCTGGCCGTAGCGCAGCAGCTCGAACCAGGTGGTGCGAAAGTGCTCGGCGCTGCGAGGGCTCCAGCGCCGCGCCGCGACCACGCACCCGGTGACCTCCTCGATGGTCTCATCGTCCCAGTCGCGCAGATCCAGCACCTCCTCCATGCCCAGCAACTCCGGCGAGGCGATCCGACTGTAGTAATCGGCGAGGGTCTGGACCTTGACCCCATCGCGGAGCAACTTGTCAGCACCCCAGGCGAGCGCCAGCTGCACGATGCTCGCCGGGTAGCCCAGCGCATCGGCGCGTTCGAGCAGCGCCTTGCACGCGGCCAACGCGTCCTCCCGTGCGCGGGCGGGCAGTGTCCCGCGCCCCGTCTGCAGCGCGCGCATCCGGGCGATGAAGGCATCAAGGAGATTGCGCGCACGACGCGGCCAGTCCTCCGGCCGGGGAAGCGGATCGTCGCCGATGGGGCCCGGTTGCGGGCGCTCCACCGCCCCCTCGCCCGTCCCTGGACGGAGGTGAGGCGTCGAGCGCAGGAGCCGATCCCCAGGCCCGCGCTGCGCGGTCTGCACGGACCAGTCGAGACGGGCGCCGGTGCCCGTGCGCGCCGCCGCCGGCAACGGGAACGCCGCGAGCAGCTCGACCCAGGCCGCCGGCACGCCGTAGGCCAGCGGCAACAGCCGCCCGGCGTGGGCGAAGCGCTGCCACCCACGGACGGTGGCGCCGGGGACCCGGCGCTCACGCTCGAAATCCGCGGCAAAGGCGGCGAACGCATCGCGCAGCCACCGCCGAAGCATGCGCTCATAAGCGCGGACCGTTGCCGCGTCGTCAGGCGGCGTTGCGCTCTCGAGCACCGGGGCGGCCACCAGCCGATCGTCCGCCGCCCGCGGACGCGGGGGCAGGTGCTTGCGGCACGCCTTCGGCGGCCGGACAGGGTGCACCGCACCGCTGAAATCCGTCGGCTCGATGGGTAGCGCCAGCGTCCCATCCCGATCGACATCGGCCCAGCGCAGGCGCGCCAGTGTGCCGACCACCACGCGTTCGCCCATGCCCACCCGCGTTACCAGACGCACGGCTAGGGCGAAGAGTCGGTCTGCTGAATCGGCATCGGTGCGCCGGCGCAGCCAGAGACCCAGGTAGGCATCCAGCGCGGCGGCGGTGATCTGACAGCGCAGCTGCTCCGGGCTGACCGCTAGCGTCGAGGGCCGGGGCTCGAGGATCGGGGTAACCGGCAGGACCGCCTCTATATGACCGGTCTGATTGAGCCGCTGCAAAAGCCGCCGCAACCAGGCCCGATGCCGGCGCCTGGATCGGCGCTGCGGATCAAAGGTGGCCTGCTCCAACGCCCTGAGCCCCGGCGCATCCAGGCGCCCCTGCTCATCGAGCGCCGCCGCGAGGGCATCGACGACCCGCTCCCAATGCGCCGCATCCTCGAGGCCCAGCGCGCGGCGCTCCGGCTGCAGGGTTTCGATCAACGTCGTCCGGTCAAAGGACATCGGCAACCCCTCGGGGCTCATGGACCGTCGCACCCGCGGCATCGAGCAGCTCCGTGAAGGCCCGGAACACCGCCGCGGCGTCAAAACCCTCGGTACTGCCCGGCGCCCAGACCCCCAGACCCGCGCGGGCGTGGCCGAGCACGGCATCGACCTGCCGTTGGGCCAAACGCTCACGCAGCACCGTTGCCACCGTGTGTCGCGGGGCATTGCGCGCCTGCCGATCCGGTTCCAGGCCCGCCTCGCGCAGCGCGGCCTCCAGCCGCGGCTGGGTGAAGAGCCGGCACTCGAGCGTATCGCGGCGAAGACGGACCAGTCCCGCGGGCAGCGCCTGCTGCGCCGTCGGGCGGTGATCGATCACCGTGAAACCGCGGCGCTCAAGGAGCTGTACCACCATCGTGCGTACATGCTCATGGACCCGCAGCTGCTGCTCCAGTGGACGGCAGACCGGGATCACGCGCCGCTCCCGGTACACCCCGCTCGATTTGTCCGCCAGATACGCGGCCGGGTGCGCTGCGGCGAGCACACCGCGCTCGGCGACGACCCACTCGGTGCGCGGCCCGATCGGGCGAGCCCCGGTGGCCAGCAGCCAGAGCAGGCTCGTGTAGGCCGCGTGCAGACGAACGACCTGCAGCAGCTTCTCCGCGCAGCGCGGATCATTCGGGGGGAGCTGGAGCAGGTGCGCCCCGACGCCGTCGGCACCCCGGCGCAGACGCCGCAGCCACGGCTCGTAGGCGGCCGGCGGAATCGCCCGCCCGGACCCGGTCGGTGCCGGGTCCATCGCCTCGGACGACGCCGACTCAAAACGCAGCGCCGCGAGTCGTTGCGCGAGGTCGGGGTCATCGCCGGCTCGCTGGCCCGCGGCCTGCGCCCATTCGTCGGTGACCGCCTCGAACAATCCCTGCAGCTCGCCGGATGCGAACCGGCGATAGGCGGCGGGGGCATTCTGCGCCAGCCCGAAGCGCCCCGTCAGCGCACGTGCAGCGACCGCATCACGGGCGTGGGCCTCGATCCATAGTTCGGCGGTGGCGCGCAGGCGGTCTGCCGTGGGCAGCAGCCCCGGCGTACCGTCGAGGGCACAGCGCAGGCGGCGGTTGATGCGACCCGGTTGGCCCGTGAACGGTGCTTGGTGCGGCGCATCGGCCAAGGCCTGCGCAATGCCCGCTGGCAGGCGCAACGTCACCTGGCGGTTGGCCCCGGTCCCGACCGCCACCGGCCCATCAAGCAACCGATAGACCAAAAGCCCGGCGCTTTCATGCGGCGTCTGACCCTCCGGGGCGCTGCCCGCCCGCTGCAGTGCAGCGAGGCGCTGCGGCGGCAAAGCGGTGGTCAACAGCAGCCAGGCGTACGCCCAGTTCAGCGGATCCTTGGCCAGCACCGACAGGGCCTGGACCACGCGCCCGGTCGGTAGCCGGTGGAGATCCGTCGGGGTGTTCAACACGGACGTGGCGGCCAGGCGCGGGCCGTGGCGCTGCGCGAAGCGATCATCGGCCTCGGTTAGGGCGGACGGCTGCTCGCGCTCCCACGTTTGCGGGTGATCCGGGTCGGCCGGCTCGGCCTGGCGACGGGTGCGGGCATCGTGGCGCGGACGGTAACGAGCCGACGCCAAGGTGCGCTGCGCCGAACCCCCTTCCCCGGGCGTGTCTTGCCTCGCCGCCCGGCCCCCGGACGGCGGGAGCTCGCGCTGCCGGTCGGCGCGCTCGAGCAACGGCACACGCAGGATCTCCGGATCCGGGCCGCGCGGGCGTTTGCCCGTGGGCTGATACACCTGGTTGACCCCGACCTGCCGCTGGCCCTGCAGGAGCTCGAAAAACAGCCGGGCATCGTCCTGCTGCTTCGCATCAAGCGTCATGGCATTCAGCGCCTGCCAACAGACCCGCGCCCCTTCCTCCGGGGCCACGTCGGCGAGCGCCGGCTGACACAACTGCAGGCAGCGGCGCACCGCGAGCAGTTGGCGATAGTAGATCTGAGCGTTGTCGCCGGGGCTGGTGCGGAACCAATCCACCAGCACCCGCCGCGCTGGCGGCTCATTCGGGAAGATGCGGGTGATGGCCGCGTGCAGCGGATACGGCGTCCGGTAGCGCTGGGGATAGCCCTCGGGCAGGCCGAGGGCCCCCACGCGGCTGCACAGCTGCTCAGGCGAGAGGCCGGCGGGTGGGCCATAGTCCCGCGCGAAGAGCGGCAGGCTATCGCGCAGCGCTGCCTGGCAGACCGGCGGCAGGTGCGTCGCCACCACGGCCATGATCGCATCCCGCAGCCGGATATCACCCAGGTCACGCAAGCGCTCCCGCCACTGCGCGCATACGGCATCAGGAAGCAGCGTGCGTTCGCCGTCAACCATGCTCCATTCCCGGTGCGTGTTCCGCGAGACGCTGGCGCACCCGCACGACAAGCTTCTCCACTTTTTGCCCGTCATCCCAGGGATACTGCGGATCAGCCATAGTGCGCACGATCTTCGGTGCCACGCATTCACCAGCTTTATCCTGGGCAGACGCCAGCGCGTCCACAATTTCTTGAAGGGTCGGCAACCCGTATTGCTCGCACAGCCCTAATGCATCCCACCGCGCCAGAGCAGCCTGCCAGATCGACGCGTCCACCTGGCTGCTGCTGAGCACCTGAGGGACCGTGCTGTCTGCCGATTCTTCATCCATGGTCGGTTCGCTTCGTGCAGGCTCCCGCGCGGCTTGCGCGGTGCTGACGCTGCTTCGAGGGCTGCGGTACTTCTCCAGCGACGACCGACTCACCGTGTGCCGCAGAATCAATTTTTCCTGCTTGGCCGTCAGCTGACCATCCCCGGACAGATCGAAGAGTTTGCGACGGATCACCGAGCGCAGGTGGGCGTCCGAGCGCAGCCAGTCGATCGCTTCCCGCCAGCTAACACGGGATGTCAGCAGCGCTGGCAGCACATAGCCGCAGAAAAAACGCAGTAGCGCCTCCATTTCCGGCGCCTCCAGATCGCTCTTGCGGATCGCAAGCGCTCTGAACCGGGACTTTGGATGCGCAACTCCAGCTTCTTGCGCCACAACAAGCGGATTCAGCAGATCCCGTCGCTCGTCGGTATCGAACAGGATCGGCGGGGTAGCCGGCAAGTGAAGCCCGTCAGCCCGCGGCGCTCCGCGCACCGGGTCGATGCGCTCGGGCGGCAAAACCTTCGGCGCCTCAACCAACACCTCTTGAGCGGGAATCCGCACCGACTCGTAGAGGATGATCTCACCCAGTTGACTCATTGCAGTTACCTCCGAACCAATCAGCCCGTGCTGGAGGCGGGCCTCGCATCCGCCTCGTCTCCTCGCGCAGAGCCGATCACTGCCGTGAGCGCGCCGCTGCGCTGAGGATCAAGGGGATTTTCGAGTCGGTTCGGAGCCGGGTATGTCACCAATGACCTTGATTTGAAGGGCATTCGTGCATGAGCCCGGGGCCTGGCGCGCGCGCGAGCGCCTTGGAGGTTGCCCCGTCCCACCGCGCGTGGCGGAATTGCCGTTCACAGACTGAACACCCCGGCAAGACGGGCCTGCCCAGGCGTCACCGTCCCGGCGGTAGCGTGCCCAAACGCCCGCCCCTGTTATTCATCATAAAGCCGTTCAGGAGCCCCCTTGCTCAAGAAACTCCTCAGCCTGCTCAGCCGCCAGGAGAAGCGCCGCGGCGCCCTGGTCCTCGGGATGGTCGTCGTTATGGCCCTGCTCGAGACCGCCGGCGTCGCCTCGGTGATGCCGTTTTTGAGCGTGCTCGGCAACCCCGAGGTGGTCGAGACCAACCCGGTCCTCAACCAGCTCTACGTCGGCCTCGGCTTCGAATCGGTCGACACCTTCCTCATGGCCCTTGGTGCCGGCGCTTTCGGGCTGATTGTCTTCTCGGCCGCGTTCCGCTCGCTGACCATCTACGCCATGAACCGCTGGGCGTGGATGCGCATGCACAGCCTCAGCGAACGGCTGTTGGAGACCTACCTGCGCCAGCCCTACGCCTACTTCCTGAATCGCCACAGCGGCGACATGGGCAAGAGCATCCTGACGGAGACCCAGCAGCTCCAGCAGCAAGTCATCAAGCCGGGGCTCGATGCCCTGGCCTACGGCGTGGTGGTCATCGCCATCGTCACCCTGCTGGTGGTGATCGATCCCGTTCTGGCGGCCGGCGTCGCTACCGTGCTCGGCGGTATGTACGCGCTCATCTACTGGGGCGTCCGCGGCTTCCTGGATCGCATCGGCCGCGACCGGGTGCGGGCCAACCAGGAGCGCTTCCAGGCCGCCGGTGAGGCCCTGGGCGGGATCAAGGACATCAAGCTCCTCGGTCGCGAGCACGCGTATCTGTCGCGCTTCCGCGGTCCATCGATCCGCTTCGCCAAGCACCAAGCCACCAGCCAGACGCTCTCCCAGGTGCCGAAGTTCCTCATCGAGGCGGTGGCCTTTGGCGGGATCATCGCCCTGACCCTGGTGCTCATGGCCACCCACGGCGGGACGACCGGCGGCGGGCTCGGCGAGGTGCTGCCGGTGCTCGGGCTCTACGCCTTCGCCGGCTACCGGATGCTGCCGGCCGCACAGCACGTCTACCAGGGGCTGGCCAAACTGCGCTTCGGCGGCGGCGCAGTAGATAGCATCTACAACGACCTGCACCGCCGCCAGGCGCTGGCGGAGATCCGCAAGCAGCCGCCGGCGCCGCTGGTCCCGCAACGGGAGGTGGCACTGGAGAACGTCCACTACACCTACCCCAACGCCCCGGCCCCGGCGCTGCAGGGCATCGACCTGCACATCCCGGTCGGCAGCTCCGTAGGGCTGGTGGGCAGCACCGGCGCTGGCAAGACGACGCTGGTGGACGTGATCCTCGGACTGCTGCGCCCCACCGAAGGGGCCATCACTGTGGACGGCGAGCCGGTGACCGACACCAACCTGCGCGCGTGGCAGCAGGCGCTGGGGTACGTGCCGCAGGAGATCTTCCTCACCGACGCCTCGGTGGCCGAGAACATCGCCCTGGGCGTGCCGCCGGAGCGCATCGACCACGAGCAGGTGGAGCGCTGCGCGCGCATGGCGCAGCTCCACGACTTCGTCGTCCAGGAGATGCCGCAGCAGTACAAGACCGTCGTCGGCGAGCGCGGCGTGCGTCTGTCCGGTGGGCAGCGACAGCGCATCGGCATCGCCCGCGCCCTCTACCACGACCCAAGCGTGCTGGTCTTCGACGAGGCCACCAGCGCCCTGGACAACGTCACCGAGAAGGCCGTCATGGAGGCGATCGATGCCCTCCACCACCAGAAGACCATCATCCTCATCGCCCACCGGCTGAGCACCGTGCGCAACTGTGATCAGGTCGTGCTGCTGGAGAAGGGGCAGATTACGGCTGCGGGCAGTTTCGAAGAGCTGCAAGGGCAAAGTGAGCGGTTCCGCGCCATGGCGGTGGGGGCGGAGTGAGCCGCTTCATCGACATCCACCAACTCCCCATTACCGACAAGTTCCCCCGCCAGAAGCGCCTCATCCAGCCCCCCGCGGTCAGCGGCCATCGATCTCGGGCTGCGACCCCTTTGAGCGCCTTGGGTGCTTCTCACTGTTTATTGGCCAGGGCTATTACTTCAGCACATCTGTGCTCTTGCGAAAGTCATAAACAGATACTGCGAACCGCGCTTAGATTCTTGTCCGGTGAGGTGCTTAACCGAAGATGTAAGCCCCCCAAATTCTTACACGCCGGAAAACTTTAGATAACGCCACCTACTATACTCCTCTTGTCACCTACAAGTCATTTTTTATAACGCCCCCAACAGATCTATTAAACCTCTTACCGGACACGTGCACCATCTTTACAAAAATGACATACACTATAAAACCACTTACACCGGTCGATCTCCCGCAGCTTTCCACGCTGCATAAAAAATGTCTCAGTGGTGCTACACAACGAGAGCTAGAGTGGAAATTTCTTTCACACCCGGATCTTACTGCACCACCAGGATTAATAGCATACAAAGGCGCGCATCTCATAGCAGCGCGGCTTTTTTTTCCGCTTTTCCTAAGGACAAGCCTTCACACCCGCTTATTATCTCTTCAGCCCGCAGACACAATGGTTCACCCTGACTACCGCGGCGCTGGACTCTTTACTGAACTAAACAAACAAGCTCTTTCTTACACGACAGAAACCTTTGGGCCCCATATCATTTTCAACCACCCAAACGAAAAGTCGCGCCCTGGGTACGAAAAATCCGGGTGGCGTTATACAAAGAACACACTTTTCCGATGCTTCGATAACGCCCGACCCACTGCACGAGAGTATATCGACCAATTTTCCCCATTTTCGACATCCTACATCACGAACCTCACAAAAAAAAGCTCACCTTCCCAGTTAACCTTTTCAGTAAGCACAACATTACCGTCGCTCCCATTATACCGCTCAGCCCGATGCGCATCTTGTAACACATCTATTGACACGTCTGTGTCGCAACTTAGGTGGAGATATTCCAAGCCGCCAAGGGCAAGAAGGCACCAGGTTTTTGTCCATATCGACTCGAAACAGACCCAGTACGTACTGGTTTTCCAAAAGCGCAGCCCCTTCCGACGGAGGCCGTCATTGACTTTATTAGATGTCCTCCTGCCCTCTGACAAACCTGACGATATGCCCCTTGGTCTACTTATTCACACCGTCTGGCGACAAGCTTTCAAAGAATGCGGCCGGCTCTTTGTATGGGATCATGACGTAAAGCATCTCAACATCACTGACAGCATGCTCTCTGCGGGTTTCGACCAAACTTATTGGTCTAGTTCACTTTACTCATACCTCGGGAACCTTGATAACACGCACAGGGACTACTTTTGTAACCTAGACTCTTGGACAATTGGGCCCGCTGAGATGAATGTCTTTTAGGCCTGGCCGTCGTAAACGGAGCCTACGATTACCTCACGATCCTCATTCGGACAACCTTATGACAGTCCGTAGGGATATTTGCACATGACTGTACCCCCAAGAAACTACGACATCATCGGCCCAAACGTCACCGGGGATCAGAGAGCACGATTCATAGCTGACCCCTTCTTTCTCGACTCGTCTCACATTTTATTTGAGGTCTTTCTCGACAACCCCCGCAAAAAGTTTATCGGGTGTGCTCGCATATCCAATGGCACGTTCGAATATCTCGGAGAGGCTATCCGGGTTTGCGGTGAAGAGTTTAGCTTTCCCTATACCTGCACGATAGACGGAGCCGCCTTTTGTCTGCCAGAGAGAACTTTATGGAATGGCTCCGAAAAGGCGCACCCCATCACATTTTACGAAAAACAAACAAACTCTGTCTCATTTCATCATCATTTCGAAACCGGACTCTACGGCGTAGATCCAGTTCTTTTTTTTCGAGACGGCCTATTTTATATCCTTTATTCTGACCGTTCCGGAGTACGCCTGCACTTCGCACATCATCCTCTCACAACTGACTGGCACGAACACCCCGCTTCACCAATAGCCACAAACCCCACTGTTAGACGAATGGCAGGACGCCCTTTAGAGCATCGCGGGCGACTTTATTTATTTTTCCAGGACTGTCTAATACGGTACGGGGAAGGTATCAACGCTTACGAAGCTACAGAATTGACCAAGACAAAGTTCAACATGGTCAAACTTCGTGACTCGCCGATCGTTTCAGGTCAGTTGAATGGATCCTGGAACCACCACGGCATGCACCATATTGACTTAGATATAGACAACTCAAGAGCCATACTTGACGGTCACCACAAGCGATACGGGTGGCGCCTCGCGTATCTACATAACGTTAACAAGGTCGAACGGCTTTTCCCGGTAAAAACAAGACGATCTCTGCATCATGCCACGCTGAAATGTTTAAGGTACCTATATAAGATGTTTGCATAGAACACAAAACCCCTCTTTCAGATTACTCATGGTGCGGCATCTAAAAATTACTTTAGGGGCGCAAATTCAGCCGTAAAGCTCCCAAAGTTCACATCCTAAACAACCAAAACCTGCCACTTCAAGCTAGCTCCGAAAGCGCCGTAAATCGATACAAAGTAATACCTTTCGTTTTTATTGGAACGACTTGACCAATGCGCCTACTTTTTGTTGTTAAACAATCTGCCCTTAACCGTGGCATGAACACTGGCATCGAAAACTTGGCTTGGTCCCTTGCTCGGCGGGTCGATGAGGTGATTATACTATCAGGTGGTCGCAACCCTTCTGTTACCACCTACACATATCCCAACAACGTTCATTACTACTTTAGCGGAGGCGAAGGAGACCCGGGCGATCATATCACTCTCTACAACGACATAAGATGCTCTTACCATATAGATGCAGTGATTGGCTGGTCACGAAACATCGGGCCGCTTCTGCAACAAGAACACGACCAAAACCAGCGTCCATTGTTTATCGCTAACGAAGGCGCACTAACACGCTCGACCAATCCGTTCCTGAAGGCTCTATCGATAGCCTACCGACAACGCAGACTCCCTTCGCGATATGTTTTTTTCCAAAAGAAGTTTGGCGCATCGGTCGATAGCTTTGTAGCTATTTCCAAAGCAGTTGCTGGGAACTTTTCGCGCAACTATGCTGTAGACCCCGATCAAATCCATGTGATTCCTCGCGGGGTTGATACCAATCTTTTCGAGCCCTCCGGAAAGCGGACACAAGGCGCCCCCGATTTCCGTATTATTTACAGCGGTAATATATCTTTTGGCAAGGGGGTAGTCGATGTGGCGAAGGCTATTGCAACACTACGCACCCCTATCACCTTTGTTCTTTGCGGGACGGATCGAGGCGCTTTGGAGAGCATAAGAAAAATATTTGATGAGTCCCCCCAACACACTGTGGACTACAAAGGGCCACTATCAACAACTTGTCTTAAGAATGAGCTACAAAATAGCGACGTTTTTGCCTTTTGCTCACATAGCGAAGGTCTAGGGAAAAGTCTGCTAGAAGCAATGAGCGTCGGCCTCCCAGCAGTTACCTCGGACATTCCGACCTTTAAGGAGCTGATTGTTCACAGAGAAAATGGACTAATGGCGACCACCGGCGATCGGTATTCGATTGCCGGTGCCCTTGACCAGCTGATAAATGATAGGTCACTAAGGGAATCATGCGGGGAAAACGCACGCAAGACCATTATCAACGGTTTTTCAAGGGAAAGGGAAGCGGAAAAGTGGCTCGAAATACTTATGCACAATAAACCGCCCGCAATCGGGGCTTAAACCTGCGACTTCATAATGACGACTTTATGACTTCCCGCTCTATTTTTTCAAGACCCGTTTACCCCTCATCATAGGCACTGCCGGTTACACTAAACGCTTAACACGCTCAAAGTATAAACATTTAAGGACGACAAGTTGAGCAGCACAAAAGTTCAAGGTAAATCCAGGAGGCATTACTCCACCGTTGGAATCGTCGGCTTGGGTTACGTTGGTCTCCCGCTTATGCTGCGATTCATGGAGGAAGGCTTCCGCGTCATCGGCTTCGATGTCGATCCGGACACGGTCGCTACTCTGAACAGCGGCAAGAGTCAGATCGCACACATCAGCCATGAACGGGTCGAAATTGCCTGCAGACAAGGCTTCGAGGCCACTACCGACCCGGCTCGCTCGGGAGAGGTCGACGCACTGATCCTGTGCCTCCCGACGCCACTCAACCGCCATCGGGAGCCCGACCTCTCCTACGTGCTGGAAACGGCGACAACCTTCGCGCCGTACCTGCACGCTGGTCAGCTTGTAGCACTGGAGAGCACCACCTACCCGGGCACCACGGAAGAAGAGCTACTCCCCATCTTGGAGTCTGGTTCAGGACTCACGGTTGGCGATACTCTGTTCTTGGCATACTCGCCGGAACGCGAGGATCCGGCCAACCCCAACTTCACCACGCGCACCATCCCCAAGGTCTGCGGCGGCGTTACCCAGGCCTGCCTAGATGCCGGCGTAGCGCTCTACAGCGCCATCATCGATGAGGTGGTGCCCATGAGCAGCCCGCGCGCGGCGGAGATGACCAAGCTACTGGAGAATATTCACCGCGCGGTCAACATCGGCCTGGTCAACGAGATGAAGATCGTCGCCGATCGCATGGGTATCGACATCTACGAGGTCATCAATGCAGCGGCCACCAAGCCCTTCGGGTTCGTGCCCTACTACCCCGGCCCGGGGCTAGGCGGCCACTGCATCCCCATCGACCCCTTCTACCTCACCTGGAAGGCGCGAGCGTACGGGCTCAACACCCGCTTCATCGAACTCGCCGGCGAGATCAATACCGACATGCCGCGCTGGGTCATCACCAAGCTCGCCGACGCCCTCAACGACCGCGGCAAGCCCATCCGCGGCAGCCGGATCCTGGTCCTCGGCATCGCCTACAAAAAGAACGTCGACGACATGCGCGAGTCGCCTTCGGTGGCGATGATGGAGCTGCTTCGCGACAAGGGTGCCGAACTAAGTTACTGTGATCCTCATGTACCACGCTTCCCAAAAATGCGAAACCATCACTTCGATCTTGAGACAACTCACCTGACACCCGAAACGCTACAGGGTGCGGATGCGGTCTTACTTGCAACCGACCATGATGCATTCGACTATGATTTATTACGCGAACACGCGCCTCTTATTATAGATACTAGGGGAGTCTTCTCTGGACATTACCCCCATATTGTCCGCGCGTAGTTCACTTGTCGATTACAAACCACGCATATCCCATTAGATACCGACCGCCAGCTATACACTCTGAACCGAGAATCCACGATGACCGACCGAATACTCATTGTTACCCCAAGCCTCTCAGGCGGAGGTGCCGAAAAGGTTGCCATCAATTTGGCTAACGAATGGGGTCGTCAAGGCCACGACACTCACCTCACGTCCATAAGAGACATCTCCGATTACTCGCACTTACTTTCCAGTGATGTCGCGTACTCTTGCCTCGGCGCGCCCCGTGTACGGTACTCGATACCCGCTCTTACCCGCCATATCCGGCGCATCCGACCGAAGCGCATATTATCGGTTATCCGGGACTCGAATATCATTTTGGGTCTATCGAGGCCAGACCTGAAACAGAGCAGCATCGTTTACCGTGAAGCCAGCACGCTTAACGGCGTTGACAACAAAAACAGCTTCTATAAGGGCTTTTACTTAGCGTCCATGCGCTACTTTTATCGCCGGGTTAACGCGGTGGTCGCCAACTCCCACGATACACTTTCCGACCTGCAGGAGCGTGGAGTCGATAATCCGAACGCCACGGTCATCCCGAATCCGGTTTTGCCGGCAAACTACGATTCACTCATGCAAGAAGACGCTGACCACCCTTGGTTCGCTGACGCGTCTCTTGAGGTCATTATGTCGGCTGGACGATTACACCAATCGAAAGACTACCCCACATTACTTCGGGCTTTCGCGCGTGTTGTACAAGATAGGCCGTCTGCGCGACTGCTCATTCTCGGGCAAGGCCCCGAAGAGCAAGCGCTGAAACAGCTGCGATCTGAGTTACAGCTCGATGAAGTTGTTAGCTTTCAAGGCTTCGCCAGCAACCCCTGGCCATTCTATCGACAAGCCCAGGTATTCGCATTGTCTTCACAGTGGGAGGGCTTTGGCAACGTGATCGTCGAGGCGCTTGCGGCCGGCACAACCGTCGTGACGACTGATTGCCCCGGCGGGCCACGCACCATCACCAGGGATGGCGAGTTCGGGTACCTGACGCGTTGTCAGGACCCAGGTCATCTGGCTGAGAACCTACATCGCGCGCTGGACGCCCCACATGATCCCCGTGCGCTTCAGGAAAGAGCTCACGACTTCAGCACGGCGACCATTGCGAATCGCTACCTGGCTATGTTCGATGCCTAGAATGCTGGATCGGTCAAACGGGCTCCGCGCGATCCTCGCCGCAGAGGCTGTCCGCTGTCGCCTGGTATCAGTCGAACCGCCGAGGCTCCACTTGCAGACACGAACGACACACGTGCTACAGCCTGATGGCCGGATGCCATCCTCGGGGCTGCGAATATCCGCGTCGCGAACTGCTCTTAAAATGGTGAATGCGGCTTTTTCACTGCCGGCCTCGCCCCATGCCTCAGCACAAGTACAAACCGGTGAGTTATTAGCTCCTCTAAAAAGGCGCGTTGACCGGATCGCACCTCACCATCACCCGCTTAGCCGGCGATGCCGACTGCCTTGACATCGGTACCAATTCCCTAGCACCGCTGGACTACAATGACTACAATCCCAAGCAGTCACCTTCTGAGCCAACCTCGTATATCCTTTAGCGACCACCACTTTACAACTCTTTTAATTGGTCTGCTTGCGTCACTCACATTTTTTAATTGGCTACAAATCGATATAGCCAACTTTACAATAAGAGCAGTCGACGTATTTATTGCATTTTTTATTTTTAGTGCCCTGATCCTTATTTGTTTCGACACAACAATAAGCAAATCCGAGCATTCTCTCATATGGATTCCGCTCTTCTTGTATCTTGGCTATATGACGCTAATGCCCTTTTTAGGGCTTATGTTTCGAGCCTCTTTCGATTTTAGTCACGTCACATACGGGTTCCGCTTTGGATTAATATTGGTCTTCTGCGCGGCCCTACTTTTATTATCACCCCGTCGCAGGCTCTTATACACATCTTTAAACCGATCACTGCTTTTTCTTGGATACCCAATACTTTTTGTTACGATCGGGCAGATTTTAGAATACGCCCAAGTATTACCTGGGGGCTTTTTTTTAAACCAGTCGCTCGCTGATATGTTCGACATAAAGATCGATCATTACATGCGCCCCCCCGGAACGTTTGCTGGACCGAATCAGTTAGGGTGGTACGGAGCGGTTATTTTCTCCTTATCCCTTGCCTTTTACTTTACCGGTGGCGGCGCCCGGTGGGCCCATATATCTTTTATACACTTCTTAATTATCGTAGCATCAACGTCGCGCTCCGCGCTTTTGGCCGCCTTATTTTCCGTGGCAGCAATGTACGCCCTTTCGATCCTCCGAACCTTTAGTGGACGCCAAACGACCAAGCCCAAGGGCATAGCATTATTCATCTTAATCGCGCTCGCCTTTTCGTTTCTTGTTATACTCGCAGAACGGCTTGGCTTTCTACGGCCGCAATCTATCTTTTCAGCTTTTGCCGTGATTACGGGTGATTTCCAGGCTGATGGCTCATTGGCAGCTCGTTTTGATGGTTGGTCTAACGCATTACAAGCATTTCGTGATTACGGTTTCTTTGGTTTTCTAGGCGACCCGCGAGTCGTAACAGGGACTATTGACTCCGGATGGCTAAATTACTTAGCTCGCGGCGGCATCCCACTGCTTGCCTTTTTTGTGCTATTTTTGCTCACGACCACCTTTTACACAATTTATAATTATCTTGCTTCTGGAAACCAATATTCGCTCGCTTTGTTTGGAGTAACAATAATCATCCCACTTGGGTTCGTTCCCCTTTCTGCACTTCATTATACCCATGTTATGATTTTTACGATTCTCGCTTTTTATATGGGCGCAAGCGACCCTCACAGGCCCAGAGGCATCACATAACATACTGTCTTCTAGCCACGACATTAATGCACAGGCTATCTGCTTTGGTTCAGTCTTTCTTCCGTCAGCCCGTCGGAATCGTCGGGTTTCGGTGTCCTGCGATTCGAGACCTTGCAAACTTGGACGGCTGTGATGGGGCCCAAAGACGATCGACAGACGCCGCAGCACGATCTCTTCCGCATGGAGCTGGTGGCCAACCTGATCAACCCACGGCATCCGCTGGTCTTGCTCGCCGGGCGGGTCGACTGGAGCGTGTTTGAGCAAAAGTGTACAGGGTTCTTCCCCTCCACCACCGGCCGTCCGGCTGCACTAATCGTATCAAGTTATCACTCAATCAAATTTCAAAAATTTAATAACGACGCCAAAGCCTAACCAACGATCACCGTCAACCCATTTTTTCATTTTACTGCCATAAAGAAAGCTTGAACCACACCGGCTATCCTGCTCGCCTACCGCGCCACTTTTATTAATATGACAAAACGCGTTGCCTACATTTTTAGCAGCTTTCCAAGCAGTTCGGAGACATTCGCTGCCGTTGAACTCAGGGGGTTGCGGGAGCACAACGCATCCCTTTATGTACACACTTTACGGCGTCCTCCCTGCAGTTCCTCACAACTCCTGTCAGAATGGTCACTAGAACACCTTGACCTTGATCAACCTACCATGGCATCTATATGCCGCGGGTGTTTATTTTTCTTTCTTTTTCTTCCAAAGCTACGTCACACCCTTCGCGCCCTCATAAGGACGCTAATACGTACGCCTTCCTCAGGCGCGCTCGCGCTCGCGGCGCTCCCCAGATGTTTAGACATCGCCAGATCCTTAAACCATCGCCGTATACCGAATGTCCACATCTTCTGGGGGCACTACCCAGCCCTTGTGGGGCTAATTATTAAAGACTTAGCCCCGAGCACCAATGTAACCTTATTTTTGGGAGCCTATGACTTAGAAAGGGCCTTACCGATCTCTGCTGCACTCAGCCGGAAAGCCGAATATATAACAACCCACGCGCAGTGCAACACAAGAAAGATATCCTGCCTAACAGGCGTCCCGGCAAACCAAATAACAACCATTTACCGCGGAGTTAAGGTAAGACGGGGCCACATAACACGTGATGCCAAATCCGCAAACCTTGTAATATGCGCAGAGCGGTTGACCAAAACCAAACGCACGATCGATGTTTTGCGTGCTTTTACCATACTCCAAAAACACAAGCCAGACGCCTACCTGCGGATATTCGGTGACGGCCCGGAAAAGGCCCTTCTTCAGGATTACATCAATACCAACGAGCTCAGTAAAAATGTCGAATTGGTTGGATGGGCTAGTCACGAAACGATACTCTCGAACCTCGAGGAAGCTTCCTTACTGCTAAGCCTATCTCAAGCAACTGGTGAACGCCTGCCCAATATTGTAAAAGAAGCCTTTGCGTCGAGTTGTCCTGCGATTGTAGGAAAGACACCATGCATTGATGAGCTTGTTGTAAACGGCAGGAATGGGTATGTGCTGCGTCCGGGCGATGTGCATGGAGCTGCGGAGCGAGCTCTGACCATATTATCGGATCCCCAACTTTGGGATCAGATGTCCGCGTGCGCTCACGCGACAGTGTCTAGACATTTCGACATTAAAGAGACCTCCCGGCAACGTCTTCGACTTTGGCAGTAAAGGGCTGCACCTACTATGAAACATCAACCCCTGTTAAAGAGATATGCGAAAGCGCTCTCAACAGTCCTTATTCCAGAATCCCTCCGGGTTGTTGGGTATCCCATTGCCAGAGGCAGACCACCAGTAAACCCATTTTACATAAGAACGTTTAATGATCTGCTTAACCAAAAAAAATTGCGCGAGCGTTACGCAGAAGTCTGTTTCACGCAAGACAAGTTGCTAGCTAAGGACTGGGTCAGTGTCAAGGCGCCGGACATAGGCATACCTAAAACGCTTGCAGTTTATGAAACCGCGGGGCAGCTGAAAGACGCGATTTCAAAAGGCGAAATACCATCGCTGTGCATAATAAAAACAAATCACGGCGCAGGGTTTAACTATATTTTCGACAAGGAACGTGCCGAGCCTTCAGAAACTATTTCCAAAAAGTTCAGCTACGCAACAGCTGAGCCATACAATAAATCTCCCGTGGAGTGGGCGTATTTCTACGTCAACCCCAAAATATACTGCGAGGAACTCCTATCGGACAGCAACACGCAAACTCCGCCGCCGGATTACAAAGTCTTCGTTTTCAACGGCACACCGAAAATGATTCAGGTCGATGTTGACCGTTTCATTGACCACAAGCGGTGCCTTTTCGATACAAGCTGGAACCTTCTCAATGTTGAATACGAGTATCCTATGCCAGAAAAATCACCAAAAAAGCCATGTTCACTAGACCGTATACTAGATGCGGCATCCAAGATCGCTAGGCCGTTCACCTTTTGCCGAGTGGATTTTTATGTAGTCGATGGCCATCCATTTTTTGGTGAAATGTCTCATTATCCCGAAGGAGGGTATGGACGTTTCAACCCTCGTAGTTTTAACCGGGAACTTTACCTCAAAGGATTTACGGATGCCGCATTCGAGGGTATTTACTACGCTTGATTCCGGGATGCATACCACGCAAATTATAACCTAATATCATACATGAGAATTACATACCTCCACCAGTATTTTCATACCCCCGAAATGACCGGCGGCACCCGCTCCTACGAAATGGCGCGCTGGCTCCGTGTGAGGAATACGAAAAAAATCAGCAGGCGCAACCATGCCGGCACCAACTTGCTCAATAATAACACCCTGTCATAATTCGGCATCTTATCTAGGCTCCGCCATCGGGAGCGTTAAATCACAGTCGGCCGCAGACTGGGAGCTGCTCCTAATTGACGATGGTTCAACGGATTCCACGCCAGACATATGCCAAGCTGCCCAGTCAGCTGATCCTCGGATCCAACACATTCGTTTAAAACAGAACAGTGGCCCAGCGATCGCACGGAACACTGGCATTTCTGCAGCCCGAGGTCGCTATATTTTTTTCCTTGATAGCGACGACACGTGGATGCCTCGCAAACTGGCGAGGCAAGTGCAGGCGTTCGAGGACTCACAGGCTGCACTTTGTTTCAGCTGGTACCACGTCGTAGATGATAGTGGGTCATTCCTGCGAACAGTCCAGTCACCAAGAAACGTGTCCCATCGAGACTTTTATAGAAGCTGCCCTGTCGGCTGCTTAACAGCTGGGTATGACCGCGAAAAGGTCGGTACAATATACATGCCAGAACTGCCTATGCGCCAAGACTGGGGGCTTTGGCTGCGCGTCCTCGAGCAACATGAAGTTGCGGTGGGTATTCAAGAACCCCTCGCATCCTTACGAGTACACAAGGGCTCGCTTACCTCAAACAAGCTGCGGGCAAGTTACTACACATGGAGGCTTTTGCGCGAAGAAGCAAAGCTTAGCAGGATTAAAGCTGGCTATGGCGTATGCCATCATCTTTTGACCGCCGCCCTCCGCAGAATCAGATAAGCTGTACAAATTCACGGGAGCAATCTTGCGAACCTCCTTAAACCCCATCACGGGCAAGCAGTACACGATCCCCGCAGAGCCGGACGACCGAGCCGGGATCGACGCTTTCCTCTCCCAAAACAGCTCGAAGCCGGTCGTAGCCGTCCAAGGCCTCGGCTTCGTCGGCGCGGTCATGTCCCTGGTCTGCGCCAACGCCCTTGGGCGCGACTACGCGGTGCTCGGCGTCGATCTGCCGACGCCCGAGGCCTACTGGCGGATCCAGTCGCTCAACGAGGGGATCTTCCCGCTAACCGCGGAGGACCCGAAGATCGAGACGTTCTTCGCCCGTGCCCGGGAACAAGGGAACTTCTACGCCACCTATGATCCCTACGCCTACGCCGTGGCGGACGTCATCATCGTCGATATCAACCTCGACGTCGCCAAGGACACCGAGGCGTGGGGGCGGCTCAATGACTACGATGTCGACCTGACCGGCTTCCGCAAGGCCATGCGCGCCATCGGCGAGCAGTGCAAGGAGGATGTCCTGGTGCTCGTCGAGACCACGGTCCCGCCGGGGACCTGTCAGAAGGTGGTACGCCCCATCCTCGAGGAGGAGCTCGCCCGGCGCGGCCTGCCCACGGACCGCTTCAAGCTCGGCCACTCCTACGAGCGGGTGATGCCCGGCCCCAACTACGTCGATTCCATCCGCACCTTCCCGCGGGTCTACGCCGGGGTCGATGAGAAGAGCGCCGACGCCACCGAGGCGTTTCTCAAGACGATCATCGACACCGAGCAGTGCCCACTCACCCGGCTGGAGAGCACCAACGCCACGGAGATGGCCAAGGTCCTGGAGAACGCCTACCGGGCCATGAACATCGCCTTCGTGGTGGAGTGGTCGCGCTTCGCCGAGGAGGCCGGGGTCGATCTCTACGGGGTGGTGAACGCCATCCGCCAGCGCCCCACCCACGCCAACCTGATGTACCCGGGCATCGGCGTCGGGGGGTACTGCCTGACCAAGGATCCGCTGCTGGCGAGTTGGTCCCGCCGTGAACTCTTCGGCGCCGAGGAAGGCCTGCACCACAGCGAGCGCGCTGTGGCCGTCAACGACCGCATGCCGGTCTACGCCTACGAGTTCCTGCGCGAGCAGCACGGCTCGCTCAACGGCGCCCGCGTGCTCCTGCTCGGCGTCTCCTACCGCGGCGAGGTCGGCGACACGCGCTTCAGCCCCGTGGACCTCTTCTACGACTGCCTCCAGGCCGACGGCGCCCAACTCACCCTCCACGACCCGTACGTGCCGTACTGGCCGGAGAAGGAGCGCGAGGTCCACCAGGACCTCCAGGCCGCGCTGGCCGAGCAACCGCAGGTCGTGGCCATCTCCACCGGCCACCAGCTCTACAAGCGGCCCGGGACCATCGACGCGTTGATGGCTTTGGAGGGCCTGTTCATCTACGACACCATCGGCGTGCTCTCGGCGGAGCAGATCGTGCGGCTGCGCGAGCGGCATACCGTGAAGGTGTTGGGGCGTGGGGACTTGTGACGATCAGCCCTGCCGCGATGGCTGCAACCGCGCTTGACGACTTAGCACTTTGCTAACAAGCTATGCTCGATCGGCTACGGAAGGCACCGACGGACTTGGCTCTCGCGACTCGCGTCATCAACGCCATGGCGCGGTCGGAGGAGACAAGTGTCGTGTTTACACGCCACGCGCGGGATCGTCAGCAAGAGCGCGGAGTCCATGACGCGTGGGTCCTCGATGTCCTGTGCCGAGGAGCAGTCATTCGTGCCGATGAGCCGCAGCCCCCGCATCAGCGCCACACGTACCGGATGCGATTGGACGATGCGTATGACCGGGTTGATCTCGCGGTAACGATTCCGAAGGAGCGCCGGTTACTGATCGTAACGGTCATCTAATCGCGGGAGGAGGCCATGAGTGCTCTGAATTGCCCAGTCTGTGATTCGGCTGAGGTCGAAATGAGCCGCGTTGAGCGGGATAACGGTCTGGGATTGGAGTCGATCCGCCTTGTAAACGTACCGTTTCTGGAGTGCGGTCGCTGCGGCGAGGGGTTTGAGGAGTTCCCCGCCTATCGTCGCCTGATCCGGCAGGCCGTTGAGCTGCTCTGCCAGCTGGATTCCCGGCTTACCGGTCAGGAGATTGCGTTCGTTCGCCATGCGCTGAACCGCTCGCAACAAGAGCTGGCGGGGCTACTCGGGGTCCATACAGTCACCCTCAGCCGGTGGGAAACCGGGCACAGCGAAGTTCCGGCCCCCGCGGATCGCCTCCTGCGGGCGTTGGCTTTCGAGCATTTCGGGCGGAAGAGACCGGCCGAGCTCTCTACAGCCCCCCAGCACCGGCGCCGTCAGAGACCGATCACGCTGGATGTCGAGCAACTCCATGGCAAGACCTACACCTACGAGACCCCGCACACGTTTGGCGGAACGAACCACGCATGGGTCATGAGCAATGACGGCTGACGCAACACAGACGAGTTCGGAAGCTTGCGATCTGGCCGAGGCGCTGGAACTGGAGAGCATCTCGCTCACAAGCCTCCACATGGACACACCTGAGCAGCCTGAGACGCAATCGGGCAAGCTCCGGTTCCGGTTCGATATCGGCCACGATCATGAGGCCCTCGCTGGCGGGGCTGGAGGCACCGCCCTGGCCTCCGCGGAGATCACTGTGCAGGGTTACCCGGAGGACGCACCTGAGCCCTCCGCGGACGCCAGTCAGGTCGAAGACGGCCTGTTGATCTACCTTCGGGCCCGCTATTCCCTGGTTTATCGCGTTGTCATCCCTGGGCAGTGGAGCGAAGCCGAACAAGAGCACTTCAACGTGCGGTGTGTGGCCTATCACGCTTGGCCCTATTTCCGCGAGCTTGTCCAGAACGTCACGAGTCGCTCCCCCATCCGGGATGTAACACTCCCGCTTTTTGTCCCGAGCAAGCTCAACCGCGGCGCAGACTAACCCGGGGCTGAGCATTTGGCTCGTACCACCCCCAACACCCCCAACGGAGACCCCAAGTGACCAAGGTGCTCATCCTCGGCGGCGGCGGTTTCATCGGTATCAACATCGCCCGCCGCCTGCTCGACGACGGCGGCTACACGATCACGCTGGCCGACAAGGGCTACCGCGGTCGGCTTGAGGAGTACTTCGATGCCGACGAGCGGGCCGAGCTCACGGTCATCGAGGACGACTTCACTGACCCACGCGCCTACGACAAGCTCGCCGATCACTACGATCACGTCTACATGATGGCGGCGATCGTGGGCGTGAACCGAACGCTGGAGCACCCGGAGGAGGTGATCCGGGTGAACACGGCGCTCACCCACTACACCCTGGCGTGGCTCCAGCGCGCCGAGGTGGGGCGCGTGGTCTTCGCCTCCAGCAGCGAGAACTACGCCGCCACCACGGACCTCTTCGATGCCCCCATACCGACGCCGGAGACGGTGCCGCTGACCATCGGCGACATGAAACACCCGCGCTGGACCTACGCGGTCACCAAGATGCTCGGCGAGTCGGCGTTCCTCCACACTGGACCGGCGGCGGGCTACGAGGCCACGGTGGTGCGCTACCAGAACGCCTTCGGCCCCTGCATGGGCTTCCGCCACGTCATCCCGCACCTCGTCCAGCGCTTCTGGGATCACCCGGCCGACGAGCCCTTCCGGATCTACGGCGCCGACCAGACCCGGGCCTTCTGCTACATCACCGACTCGGTGGACGGAACCGTCCGCGCCATGGAGACACCAGCCGCCGCAGGCGAGATCTACCACGTCGGCAACGATGAGGAGATCAGCCTGGAGACCCTGACGCGCACCGTGGGCGAGCTGATGGGCTACACCGGGGAGTACGAGCACGCCCCCACCTACCCTGGCTCCGTAGGCCGCCGCTGTCCGGATCTGACCAAGTGCCGAGAGGAGCTCGGCTACGAGCCGCAGGTACCCTGGCGCGAGGGCGTCGAGCGCACGGTGCAGTGGTACCGGGACTTCTTCGCCGCGGGCCGGCAACCGGATGACATCGGCTTCGAGCCGCCCGAGCGGTTCAGCCAGCGATAAACGAACAGGAGGTTTCGTGCAGCGCTTTTTCGACGTCTTCTTCTCGGGGCTGGCCATCGTCGTACTCGCCCCGTTGATGCTGCCGATTATGCTCATCCTCCGCATGACCGGCGAGGGGGAGATCTTCTACCGGCAGACTCGGGTGGGCCAAGGCGGAGAGCACTTCGCCCTGCTCAAGTTTGCCACTATGCTCAAGGACAGCCCCAACATCGGCCCCGGCGAGATCACGCTTAAGGAGGATCCGCGGATCCTGCCCTTCGGCAAGTTCCTGCGCAAGACGAAGCTCAACGAGCTGCCGCAGCTGATCAACATCCTCAAGGGCGATCTGAGCGTCGTGGGCCCGCGCCCTCAGGTGCCCAACACCTTCGCGCAGTACCCGGAGGCGGCGAAGCAGGACATCGGCCAAGTTCGGCCGGGGCTGAGCGGGGTCGGCTCGATCATCTTTCGCGACGAGGAGCGCTACCTGGATAACCAGGAGGATCCCCACACCTTCTATCGGGAGACGATTATCCCCTACAAGGCGGAGCTCGAGCGGTGGTACGTCCGCAACCAGTCCCTGCGCGTCTACTTCGAGGTGATCCTGCTGACGGTGTGGGTGATCCTGTTCCCCAGCAGCCGCATGCCGTGGCGGGTGTGGAAGGATCTGCCGGAGCCTCCGGAGGCGCTGCGCGGCGCATCCTGAGGTGGTCTTCTGGGGGCCACTCCCGCTACCGCGGTGGAGCATCCTGCAACCACGCCCACAACCACACCACCCCGCTCACCAGCCCCTGCCAAGGCGTGCGCGGGTCTTTGTCCACGGTGACGCGATAGCGGACATTGGGGACTCGGCTCGGTGACCTCGCGTTCGCGGAGCCCGAGGAGCAGCATCAGATCGAGCATCAGGCGATAGACCCCGGTGGGATCGCGCGGGGCCAGCCACGCGTGCAACGCTTCCCAGGTCGGCATGCCGACGGCGGCTGCACGCACACCGGGGGAGCGGTCGTAGCGCTCGGGCCGGAGCGCACGGGGGTCCACCGGCAGTTCGTCATTGACCACCAGCCATCGCAGCCAACGATGCCCGATCCGCTGATCCTGCTCCGGCAGGGCGTCCAGGACGCGCTCCAGGCGCTGATGCAGTGCCTCGGCCGACAGCTCAGCGGGATCTTCCCAGCCAAACTCCGCGCGCAGCCGCCGACTCAGCCCCACGCCGTAGCGTCGCAGCGTTGACGCTGCGTACACCCCCCCTCTGCCAGGGTAGTTGGAACCTCAGCTGTTAGAGTCTTAAACCAGAGCTGGGGGCAGTGAGAGGTTCCGATGAAGTACTCCGACGAACGACGTGAGGCGGTCCTGCGCAAGCTCGGCCCACCGAACAACCGCAGCGTCGCCGACGTGGCCGCCGAGGAAGGCATCACGGCACCGACGATCTATGCTTGGCGCTCCCAGGCGCGCAAGGAGGGTCGCCTGATGCCAGATCAGGGCACGCAGGGCCCCGATGGCTGGAGCTCCCGGGACAAATTCAATGCCGTCCTGGAGACGGCCACGCTCGGCGAGGAAGAGCTCGCCGAGTACTGCCGCCGCCGCGGGCTATACCCGGAGCAGATCGAGCAGTGGCGGCTTAGCTGCGAGCAGGCCAACGACCGGGCCGAGGCCACGGCACAGCGCCAGGCCGACTCCATCAAGGAGGAGCGCAAGCGCAACCGGAAGCTGACCCAGGAGCTCAAGCGCAAGGAGGCAGCACTGGCCGAGACGGCGGCGTTGCTCACCCTCCGGGGAAAAGCCGACGCGATCTGGGGGGACGAGGAGTCATGACGTCCGCTGCAGATCGCGCCAGCGCCGTTGAACTGATCGACGAGGCCCGGGCCAACGGGGCTCGATTGAAGAAGGCGTGTGCGGAGCTGAGGATCGCGCAGAACACCTATCGGCGGTGGAAGGCCGGCACCGAGGATCAGCGCCCTTATGCCGAGCGTCCGACGCCGTCGCACAAGCTCAGCGCCGAGGAGCGCCGGCATGTGCTCGATCTGTGCCACCGACCGGAGTACGCCAGCCTGCCACCGGCGCAGATCGTGCTGCGCCTGGCCGATGACCACCAAGTTTACGTGGCCTCGGAGCGCACGTTCTATCGCATCCTGCATGAGCACAATGAGCAGCATCACCGCGGCCCCAAGGCGGCTCCTCAGCCCCCAAGGCCCAAGCCGACGCTGTGCGCCGATCGGCCTAACCGCTGCTGGAGCTGGGATGTGACCTATTTGCCAACCGCGATCCGCGGCCAGTTCTTCTACCTGTACCTGATCATCGACCTCTACAGCCGCA
>NZ_JAJNRE010000025.1:0-24664 GCF_022228025.1 Halorhodospira sp. 9622
GGGTTCCGGCTCCGGTTCGGGCTCCGGTTCCTGACGCCGCTCCATCTCCGCCTCCACGGCGGCGCTATCCACCGCGGTGGCCTCGATGACCGGGCCGTCGAACGAGGGGGCTTCGGGGGTGCGGGTGCAGGTTGCGAAGTTCGCACCCACCACCGTGAATACCGCCACATGCCCCAGGGTGGAGTAGATCACAAAACGCGACGGGCTGCTCGCCAGCCGGCGCGGCAGTCTGGGGGTTGGCACTTTCAGCCAGCGCATGGGCAGGGCCTCATCCCGCGTCGGGGGCCGGGCCGTTGTCCGGTGGCTGACTCATCAGTCCCACACTCGGCACCCCGGCTGCCTGGAGTTCGGCCATCAGGGCCACGACCTCGCCGTAGGCCACTTGCTGGTCGCCGCGCAGTAGCACGCGTCGCTCCGGATCGTCGCTCATGATCCCGCCGACCTGCTCCAGGAGCTCTCCCCGGGAGAGGGGCTCCTCAGGGTCGTCGGCAAGGTTGAGGTAGACCCGGCCTTCGGCGTCGACACTGACGATCAGTGGCTCCGCTTCGTCCTCGTCCAGCGGCGAGCTGCTCACCTGCGGCAGATCCAGGTCGACGCCGTGGTAGAGCAGCGGTGCGGTGACCATGAAGATCACCAGCAGCACTAGCATGACGTCGATGTACGGGACGACGTTGATCTCCGACATTGGCCGCCGACGGCTGCGGCGTGTCCCGGTCGGTGTCACCCGTGCCAAGGCGTGCCCTCCTACCTGGCCGGCGCCGCGCCGGCCGCATGCGTATGCCGCTCGAGGATGCTGGTGAACTCCTCGACGAAGGTCTCGTAGCGGTTGGCGAGCCGCTCGGCGCGGTTGGCGTAATGGTTATAGGCGATGACCGCCGGAATGGCCGCGAACAGCCCCAGGGCGGTGGCGATCAGGGCCTCGGCGATGCCCGGCGCCACGGTGGCCAGGGTCGCCTGCTGTTGCCCGGCCAGGGCGCGGAACGAGTTCATGATGCCCCACACGGTCCCGAACAGCCCCACGTACGGGCTGACCGAGCCCACCGTGGCCAGGAACTGCAGGTGGCGCTCGGCGTTGTCCAGTTCGCGGCTGACCGATACGCGCATGGCGCGATGGGCGGCCTCGACCACTGCCGCCGGCGGGGCTCCGCTCTGCTTGCGCATGCGCGAGAACTCCTGAAAGCCGGCGCGGAAGATACGCTCCATGCCGGCGTGCTCGCCGGGGCCCTCGTCGCTGAGCCGGCGGTAGATCTCGGCCAGGTTGCCGCCGGCCCAGAACTCCTCTTCGAAGCGGATGGCGGTCTGCTCGGCGCGCTTGAGGATCAGGCGCTTGTAGAGGATCAGCGCCCACGAGGTGATCGAGGCGAGGATCAGCGACAGCATCACGGCCTGCACCAGCAGGCTGGCGTCGAGGATGAGACGGATGACAGAGACGTCGGCGGTCATGGTTGTCGTTCGCGCTGGCAGGGCCGGAGGATCGAATTTAACGACAGCTAGTTACAGAAACAAGTTCCACTGGAATGACAAGTGCCGGGGCGTCGTCGCCCGGTCCGCGCTCCCGGCGAGTTACCCGAACAGGTCGCCGGAGCGGGTTGGTTGCCCGGGCACACCGAGCAGGGTGTAAGCGTGCTCGGTAGCCACCCGGCCGCGCGGGGTGCGCATCAGGTAGCCCTCCTGGATCAGGTACGGCTCGACCACGTCCTCCAGGGTGCCGCGCTCCTCGCCGATGGCGGTGGCGAGGTTGTCCAGCCCGACCGGGCCCCCGCCGAACTTGTGGACCACCGCCTCGAGCAGGCGCCGGTCTTGTTCGTCGAGGCCGTTGCGATCGACGTCGAGCAGCTCCATGGCGTCCGCGGCGACCTGCTGCGTAATCCGCCCGTCGGCCCGCACCTCGGCGAAGTCGCGCACCCGGCGCAGCAGGCGGTTGGCCACCCGGGGCGTGCCGCGGGCTCGGCGGGCGATCTCAGCGGCGCCGTGCGCCTCGGCGCTGACCCCCAGTCGGCCGGCCGAGCGCTCGACGATGCGCGTCAGCTCGTCCACCGGGTAATAGGCGAGGCGCTGCACGATGCCGAAGCGGTCGCGCAGCGGCGAGGTCAGCAGGCCGGCCCGTGTGGTGGCCCCGACCAGGGTGAATGGCGGCAGGTCGAGCTTGATCGAGCGCGCTGCCGGCCCCTCGCCGATGACGATGTCGATCCGGAAATCCTCCATGGCCGGGTAGAGCACCTCCTCGACCACCGAGGAGAGCCGGTGGATCTCGTCGATGAACAGGACGTCGCCGGGCTCGAGGTTGGTCAGGATGGCCGCCAGGTCACCGGGGCGGTCGAGGACCGGTCCGGAACTCTGGCGGAGGTTGGCGCCCATCTCGGTGGCGATGATGTTGGCCAGCGTGGTCTTGCCCAGCCCCGGCGGGCCGAAGAGCAGGGTGTGGTCCAGCGGTTCGTTGCGCCCCCGGGCGGCGTGAATGAAGATCTCCAGCTGTTCGCGCACCCCGGCCTGGCCGACGTACTCGTCCAGGCTCACCGGGCGCAGGGCGCGCTCCAGCGCCGCCTCTTCGCCGTTGCCGGCAGCGTCGATGATGCGCTCGGGCGGTCCGTGTTCGTCGCTCATGATCACCCCCCTCGCGGCACGGCGCGCTGAAGCGCACGCCGGATGATCGCTTCACAGCCAAGGCCCGGCTCGGCCGCGCCGCGGGCCATGCGCGAGGCTTCGGGCGGTTTGTAGCCCAGAGCGACGAGGCCCTCAACGGCCTCGCCCACCGGGTCATCCCCGCCTGCGGGCTGGTCGGCCTGCTGCGTGGCGGTGCCGGCGCCGCCGGAGGCGATGCCTTCGAGTCGGTCGCGCAGTTCGACGATGAGTCGCTCGGCGGTCTTGCGGCCGATTCCCGGTACCTGAGTCAGCCGTTTGGGGTCGTCGTCGCGGACGCAGCGGACCAGCTCCTCGCCGTCGACACCGGAGAGCAGGGCCAGGCCCAGCTTGGGCCCCACCCCGGAGACCCGGATCAGCCGCCGGAACAGGTCGCGCTCGGCGCGCGCGCGGAAGCCAAACAGGGTCTGCCCGTCCTCGCGGACGCTGAGGTGGGTATGCAGAATGACCTCCTGGCCGGTCTCGGGGAGGGCCTCGATGGTGGACAGCGGTGCCTCGACCTCGTAGCCGAGCCCGTTGACCTCGACCACCAGGGTGGGGGGGCGCTTCTCGAGCAGGGTACCGCGCAGTCGGGCGATCATCGCGGGGCTCCGGAGGCGGCCTGCGCCAGCGGCGCGCTGCGGTGATGGGCGTGGCAGAGGGCGGCGGCCAGAGCGTCGGCGGCGTCCTCGGCCGGGTTGGTGCGCAGACGCAGCAGCGCCCGGACCATGTAGCCCACCTGGCCCTTGTCGGCGCGGCCGCTGCCTGCGACGGCCTGCTTGATCCGCGCCGGCGCGTACTCGGCCACCGGCAGTCCGGCGTGGACGCAGGCGGTCAGCGCGGCGCCGCGGGCGTGCCCGAGCTTGAGCGCGGTGTCGGCGTTGCGGTGGACGAAGACCTGCTCGAGGGCGACCTCGTCGGGGTGGTGCTCGGCGATCAGCCCGGCCAGGCCGTCGAAGATGCGGCCCAGTCGGTCGGCCAGTCCAGACTGCCGGGGCAGGCGCAGCGTCCCCTCAGCCACCAGGCGACAGGGCCGGCCGTCGTCGACGATCCCGTAGCCGGTGACCCGCGAGCCGGGGTCGATGCCGAGGATGCGGGTCATCGCCTAGCCTTCTTCGTAGGCCTCCGCCGGCAGGTCGGCGTTGGTGTAGACGTGCTGCACGTCGTCCAGATCCTCCAGGCGCTCGATCAGCTTGGCGGTGCTGCGGGCGTTCTCGCCCTCGACCTGTACGGTCAGGTCCGGGCGCTGGGTCACGTCCGCCTGGGCCGGCTCCAGCCCGGCTTGGATCAGCGCATCGCGCACGCCCCGGTAGGCCTCCGGGGTCGTGAGCACCTCCAGCGAGCCGTCGTCGTTCTCTACCAGGTCATCGGCGCCGGCCTCCAGGGCGACTTCGAGCACTTGGTCGCTGTCCGTGCCCGGGGCGAAGATCAGCACACCGCGCTCCTGAAAGAGATAGGCGACCGAGTTGTCGGTGCCCATCTTGCCGCCGTGCTTGCTGAAGGCGTGGCGAACCTCGGAGACGGTGCGGTTGCGGTTGTCGGTCATGCAGTCGACCATGATCGCCGAGCCGCCGGGGCCGTAGCCCTCGTAGCGGATCTCCTCGTAGGCCTCCGCCTCCTCCAGGCCGGCGCCCTTCTTGATGGCGGCGTCGGCGCGGTCCTTGGGCAGGTTCACCGCGAAGGCGCGGTCCAGGGCCAGCCGCAGCCGCGCGTTCATCTCCGGGTCGGGCCCGCCAAGGCGCGCCGCGACGGTGATCTCGCGGATGTGCTTGGTGAAGATCTTGGACCGTTTGGCGTCCTGCGCCCACTTGTGGCGCTTGATGTTGGCCCACTTGCTGTGTCCAGCCATGGATCCTCTACAGGCTTGCTCGTCGGGAGGTCGCTCGAGCGCGTCAGGATACCACGCCCGCCGGGTTGGCTCCGAGGAGCCGCTTACGCCGCGGCCGGCTCGATCACGGCCCGGGCGTCCTCGCGCAAGTCGCGGCGCAGTAGCTTACCCACGGCGGATTTGGGTAGGGCGTCGCGGAAGATCACCCGCCGGGGTACCTTGTAGTTGGTCAGCTGCTGCCGGGCGAAGTCGATCAGCTCCGGCTCGGTGAGTTCCTCGTCGCCGGGCGTGACCACGAATGCGACCACCGTTTCGCCCGCCTCGCCCCGCGGCGCGCCGACTACGGCGACCTCGGCCACGGCCGGGTGCTCGGCGAGGGCCTCCTCGACCTCATTGGGGTACACGTTGAAGCCGGAGACGTCGATCATGTCCTTCTTGCGGTCGACGATGTGGATGTAGCCGTCGCTGTCCATGTAGCCGATGTCACCGGTGTGGAACCATCCTCCGCGCAGTGCCAGGCGGTTCTCCTCGGGGCGTTGCCAGTAGCCTTCGAACACCTGCGGGCCGCGGCCGACGATCTCGCCGGTCTGGCCCTGGGGGACGGGCTGGTCGTTGTCGTCGACGATGCGCACATCCGTGCCGGGCAGTGGAACCCCGACACTGCCCAGGCGGTTCTCGCCGTGGGGCGGGTTCACCGCCAGGACCGGGCTGGTCTCGGTCAGTCCGTAGCCTTCGAGTGGGGTGTGGCCAAGGAGCGACCGCCACTGTTCGGCGGTGCTGCGGTGCAGGGCGGTGCCGCCGGCGATGGCGAAATCCAGGTGCCTTGGCGGGTTGTTGCGGAACCACTCCGCCTGCAGCAGGCCGTGGAAGAGCAGGTTGACCGCCGAGAACTTGCTGACCGGGAACTGTTCGAAGGCCTTGCGCAGCTTGTCCACCGGTCGCGGCGAGGGGCAGAGGATGTTTCGGCAGCCGTAGTGGTGGAAGGTCAGCAGATTAAAGGTGAAGGCAAAGATGTGGTAGAGCGGCAGTGCGGTCAGGACCACGTCCTGCCCCGGGCGGATGGCGTCGCCGGCCATGGCGCTGATCTGGCCGAGGTTGGCGAGGATGTTGCGGTTGCGCAGCTCTGCGCCCTTGGGTAGCCCGGTGGTGCCGCCGGTGTACTGCAGCAGGGCGAGGTCGTCGGCGCCGCGCTCGGGCCAGGGCTGCGGGCCCAGGTGTTCGCCGCGGCTCAGGACCGCCCCGAGCCGGCGGGCGTTCGGCGGTGCTGCCGGGATCTCGCGCTTGGCCCGCAGCACGCCGTGGACCAGTCCGCGTTTGAGCCAGGGGAAGAGGTCGGCGATGCCGGTCAGCACCACTTCCTCGACCGCGGTTCCGGTCAGGGCGCCGGAGAGCTTGTCGGCGAAGAGATCGACGATGACCAGCACGCGTGCGCCGCTGTCGCTCAGCTGGTGCTGCATCTCCCGCGGGGTGAAGAGCGGGTTGATGTTCACCAGCACCGCGCCGGCGCGCAGAGTGCCGAAGACGGCGATCGGGTAGGGGAGGGAGTTGGGCATCTGGAGCGCCACCCGGTCGCCGGGGCGGATCCCGGCTTCGGCGATCAGCCAGGCGGCGAAGCAGTCGGCCAGGCGGTCGACGGTGGCGAAATCCAGGCTGGCATGCAGGCCGTTCTCCAGGCAGGCGGTGTAGGCAGGCAGCCGCGGGGTTTGCTCGGCCCGCCGCCGGGCGATGTCCGCCACCGTGGTCAGTTCCTGCAGCGTCGGGTCGGTGCCGTGACGGGTGCCGTAGCAGCGCTCCCAGGGGCGGGCATCGTAGAATGCGGCGGCGCCTTGATCGCTCATGGTTCTCCTCCGTCGACCGTAGGTTTTTTTTGTCGTTGTGAGGTTAAACGATCTGATCTGTCCGGAGCACCATCACTGTGTCTGCACCCCTGCGAATCCGAACCCTGCCGTATATCGCTGATGGACCCGCGGCCATGCGCGCGCTTGGCAGCGAGGCGTGGTCGGCGTGGCTCGATTCGGGCCACGGTGGCTGCGCCGGAGCGCGCTACGACATCCTCGTCGCCCGGCCGACGGTTACCCTGGTCGCCGCCGGCGGGCAGACCACCATCCGCCGCGGCGGGCGAGTGGAGCGCCGCGGCGGCGATCCGCTGGCGCACCTGGCCGCCGAGCTCGATGCTCTCGGGCCGCTGCCGGTCGATGGCCGCTGGCCGTTCACTGGCGGTGCAGTGGGGTATTTCGGCTACGATCTGGGGCGGCGGCTGATGGGGGTGGGGGGACCGGATCCCGGCATGCCCGAGATGGCGGTGGGAATCTACGAGCAGGCGGTGATCACCGACCATCATCACGGCTGCAGCATGGCGGTGGGGCGGCGCCTCGATGAGGACTGGTTGGCCGATATGGCGCGGCGCCGGGAGGCGGGTGGCAGCGTGCAGCCGTGGTCCACGGCCGGAGCGCTCCGGCGCGAACCGGAGGCCGACGGGTACGCCGCCGCCTTCCGGCGGGTGCAGGCGTATTTGCACGCCGGCGACTGTTATCAGGTGAATCTGGCCCGCCGCTTCTCGGTGCCCTACCGGGGCGATCCGCGGGCCGCCTACCTCGCCCTGCGCGCCGCTTCGTCGGCACCGTTCGCGGCGTGGCTGCGCTTCCCCGGGGGCGATGTGCTCAGCCTGTCGCCGGAGCGTTTCCTGCATCTCGATGGCGATGGGGGAGTGACCACGGAGCCGATCAAGGGCACCCGGCCGCGGGCGGCCGATCCGGCTGAGGATGCGGCGGCCCGGCGTGATCTGTTGGGCAGTGCCAAGGACCGGGCCGAGAACGTGATGATCGTGGACCTGCTGCGCAACGACCTGGGCAAGGGGTGCGCGGTGGGCAGCGTGCGGGTGCCCTCGCTGTGCCGGGCGGAACGCTTTGCCAGCGTGCACCATCTGGTCAGCACCGTGACCGGACGCCTGGCGCCGGGGCGGTGTGCCACCGATCTACTGCGTGACTGCCTGCCCGGCGGTTCCATCACCGGTGCGCCGAAGCGCCGGGCCATGGAGATCATCGCCGAGCTCGAGCCGGGGCCGCGCGGTGTTTACTGTGGGGCCATCGGCTACCTGGGGCTGGACGGGCGCATGGACACCAGCATCGCCATTCGGACCGCCACCTGTCGCGGCGGGACCATGACCTACTGGGCCGGCGGGGGCGTGGTAGCGGACTCCACCGCCGAGGCCGAGCTGCAGGAGACGGAGGACAAGGCCGCCGGCTTCCTGTCACTGGCCGAAGGCGGAGGGCCCGCGGCGGCGGTCAGTCGTCGCCGCTGAGCAGCTGCGCGAAGGCTGCCAGGGCCTCGTACTCCTCGCGGCAGGCGGTGCTCACGCGTTCGAGTTTGCGCTGCGGGATGGGCGGGGCGTCGGCGCACTGCTCCGGATCGAAGCCCCGTTGCAGCCACTCGTTGGCGAACCGGATGGTGGCCACCAGGTCCGCGTGGGGGCCCTCGTAGCGGTCGCGGTGGGCGTTCTCGGTGGCGACGGCGATCGGCTCGGGGATCGACCACTCGCGCAACAGCAGTGCGCCGGCCTCGCCGTAGTCGCAGCCGAGCGCCTGGTAGGTCAGTCCGGCCAGCGAGCGCTCCGGGTCCGCCTCATGTTCGGCGAGGATCTCATCCATGGTCTGCGGGAAGATGTGGACCAGCAGGAGCAGGCCGATGCTGTGCAGGACGCCGCCCAGATAGGCGGCGTCGCGGCTCTCGCGCGGCGCGGCATCGGGGGCGAGGCGGGCGGCACAGAAGGCGGTGCCCAGGGCCTCGTGCCAATAGCGCTGCAGCTGGAAGTGTGGGCACTGGGCGGTCCGGAAGAGTTCGTTGAGCAGCAGCGAGGTGGCGAGCACGCGTACCCGGTTGAGCCCGATGCGCATGATCGCCTGCTCGAGCGAGTAGACGGTCTCGCGCCGGGAGAAGAAGGCGTAATTGGCGATGGCCACGATGCGCGCCGCCAGGCCCGGCTCGCGGGCCAGGGTTTCGGCGACATCACTGATGTTGACCTCGTTGTGGCTGGTGGCCACAAGGATGTCGTGAGCGACGTAGGGCAGGGCGGGCAGGGTCTCGGAATCACCCAGCCGCTCCAGTGTGGCCACCCGGTCGGCGTTGCCCATGAGAAACCTCGGTTGCGGTTCGGTGGGGCCAGCCTGGGGGGTCGGGCCAGCGCCGCGTGAAAGTTCTCCCCCATGTTAGCAACTCGCTTGACACTCTACGCACCGCAGCATAGGGTTCGGTTGCCCGCGCCGGAGGCCCTGAATGTCAGATACCCGGATCATCAAGAAGTACCCCAACCGCCGCCTCTACGATACGGCGATCTCGAGCTATATCACCCTGGCCGACGTCAAGCGCCTGGTGCTCGAGAGTGTCGACTTCCAGGTCGTCGACGCCAAGACGCGTGAGGACATTACCCGCAGCATCCTGCTCCAGATCATCAGCGAGGAGGAGGAGGAGGGCGAGCCGATCTTCTCCAGCCAGCTGCTGGCCCAGTTGATCCGGGCCTACGGCGGCAACATGCAGAACATGCTCACCAGCTATCTGGAGAAGAGCCTGGAGCTCTGGGCGGATCAGCAGCGCGTCTTCCAGCAGCGTACCCGCGAGTTCATGGACCATAACCCCATGAACATCATGACCCAGTTCGCCGAGCGTAACCTGGCCCTGTGGCGCCAGATGAGCGGGATGGACAGCAGCCGCGACGAGGAAGGCAGCCGTGACGAGGAAGGCAGCGGCGGGTTCGAGGATCCGCCCGCCTCCAACCGGGGCCCCGGTCGCCACCGCCAGGATCAGTAAAGCGAATAACTGACCCCGCCAAGGCTTTCCGGCTTTCCAGGGTGCGCTGTGCCGGGTGATTTCGCAGGTCTCCCGTAACCCCTCCAGATTCCGTCCTGCGCCGTCGTTGGCCGGGCTTGCCGGCCCGCGTTGACACTCGCTGCGGCGCAGCATAAGCTTCTTAGGCGCAGCATATGCTGCGATGCACAAAAGCGGTGCAGCGCGGCATCCGGCCGTGCGCCCGCTGCGTGCAAGTCCAATGCAGAAAAGCGAGGAATACCGATATGGCAGGTCGTTTGGCCCTGGTAACCGGAGGCAACGGTGGCATCGGCACCGCTGTCTGTCGCGAACTCGCCGCGCAGGGATATCGCGTGGTCACCACCTGCGTGGACGCCAAGGCGGAGCGCGTTGAGGATTGGCAGGCGCAGCTGCGCGAGGAGGGCTACGAGGTCGGCTACGTTGAGTGCAACGTGGCGGATTACGAGTCCTGCCAGCGCATGGCCGAACAGATGAAGCAGGCCTACGGCGAGGTGGAGGTGCTGGTCAATCTCGCCGGCATCACCCGTGACGCCTTTTGCCACAAGATGGAGCACCAGGACTGGCAGGATGTCATCGACATCAACCTGGACAGCGTGTTCAACGTCACGCGCCAGTTCCTCAACGGCATGCGGGATCGCGGCTTCGGGCGCATCGTCAATGTCGCCTCGGTGAACGGTCAGACCGGGCAGTTCGGTCAGGCGAACTACTCCGCGGCCAAGGCCGGCATGCACGGCTTCACCATGGCGCTGGCCAAGGAGAACGCACGTAAGGGTGTCTCGGTGAACACCGTCTCACCCGGGTACGTGGCGACGAGCATGACGGCGGCGATTCCGGATAACGTGCGCGAGCAGATCGTTTCGCAGATCCCGGCGGGCCGCATGGCCGAGCCCGGTGAGATCGCGCGGGTGATCGGCTTCCTGGTAGCGGACGAGTCGGGCTACATCACCGGCGCCAATGTGCCGGTCAACGGTGGTCAGTTCTGCAGCTTCTGAGCCGGTTTGGCCCGCCCCGGTGATCAGCGATTGCTCAGGGGCGGGCAGTATTTGACAGCCCAATGTGACGGGGCTATCATGTTGCGTAGCAACAATGCCGCGGCCCACCCGGAGCGCCGGACTCCGGCGGCCAGGCGCCAAGCGGGCCTGCGGTGAGGCTCCTGAAGGAGCCAAAGTTTTGTTAGCCGGTCTCCTCCTGGCGGCGTCTCCTCCCCGGAGACAATTGTCGCCAACTCCTTGCCCCCTCTCTGAGGGGGTTTTTTTTTGGGCGCAGCCCCGGCTCAACCGCACCCGGTATGGGCTGGAGATTGTGGTGACGCCGGGCGTCGGCTGCAAGCATTCTCGATGCGGCGCTGCATCATCGGCGTCTACTCCGCCAGCCAGGCCACGATCCGTGGCAGGAGTTCGGCGTGGGCTCGGCGGCTGATAAACACGCCCAGGTGCCCTCCGGGAAAGGCCAGTTCGCCGTAGTCCGTTGAGCCGATGTGGTCCCGCAAGGCGCGCGCGGCATCGGCCGGGACCAGGTGGTCCTGTTCGGCGTAGACATTGAGGGTCGGGTGCTCGATGTTGCCCAGGTGCACCGGCCGGCCGTTAAGGGTCAGCGTGCCACGCAGCAGCCCGTTGCGCTGGTAGCACTCGCGGCCGAATTCGGCGAAGGCGGTGGCCGCCTGGTCGGGGCTGTCGTACATCCAGCGCTCCAGGCGCAGGAAGTCGTGGAGGGCCTCCGGGTGGCCGGCCAGCTCGGGCAGGTCCATGTAGCGCTGGGCGAGCAGGCGGTAGGGCTTGAGGGCGACAAACACGCCGTTGAGCCACTCCGCCGAGATGTTGCCGAGGGTTTGTGTCGCCTGGTCGAAGTCGACCTCCTGAGCCATGCGGCTGAGGTTGTCCCCGGGGGTGTGGAAGTCCACCGGGGTCACCAGGTTCACCAGCCGGTGGACGCGGTGCGGCTGCAGCGCGGCCAGACACAGCGCGAAGACGCCGCCCTGGCAGACGCCGAGCAGGTCGGGGGAGGCGCCCTCGCTGGTGGCCACCTCTGCGGCCGCCGCGGTAAGGAACTCGTCGATGTAGTCCGCCAGGCCCAGGAAGCGGTCGGCGCCCTTCGGGTAGCCCCAGTCGAGGAGGTAGACCGGGTGGCCGGCCCGGGTCAGGGCGGCGATGAGCGAGCGGCGCTCGGTGAGGTCGAGGATGAAGGGGCGGTTGACCAGCGAGTAGACGATGAGCACCGGCCGCTGGCCGGTGCTGCGCGCCGGGGCGTAGCGGCGCAGGTGCATGCCCGGCCCCGGTTCGGCGTGGAGGGTGAAGGGGGTTGCGCCCCGGGTGTCCACGGGTAGCTCGGCCCCCTGCTCGAGGGTCTCGATCAGGCGGCGCTGCCAGTCGGTCAGGCCGCTGTCGGGTGGGTTCTCGGCCATCACTGCTCCCGTCGCCCTGCTGTGCGTTCGGCCCGCAGGGCCTTCACCTCTTCGCGCAGGCGTGCCACCTCTTCGCGCAGGGCGGCCAGCTCGTCGCCCTGCGCCGTGCGGCGCTGGCCGCGCTCGAGCTCGACCAGGCGGCGCTGGGTATCGAGGAAGTCATCCCGGTTGGGCAGGTCCAGGGTGCGCAGCCCGGTGTCGAGCTGCTCTTGGTAGCGGCCGACGAGCTCGGTGGTGGCGTTGGTCAGCCGGCCGAAGGCCGAGGCCCACTGCTGTGAGGCCAGGGTCTGCTCGTAGCAGGCCTCGCTGTCGGTCAGCCACCACTCGTAAAGCGCCCGGTAGCTCTCCGGTAGCGACTGCTGTGGGTCCTGTGCGGCTGTCTGCAGGTGCTGCTCCAGGGTGTCGAGCCCAGTGCGGGCCGATTCGAGCAGGATCCGGGCGCACTGGGCGTGGGCGTGCAGGTAGCGGTCCAGGGCGATCTGCAGTCCCTGGGTGCGCTCGAGGCCGTGCTGCCAGGGGCCGAGCCGGGCGAGGGTCTGCAGCCACGGCGCCAGCCAATTGGGGTGTTCGTCTTCGGGGGGGTCGCCTGTTCTGGCCGCGCCGGGCACGGTGTTCAGGCCGGCCAGGGTGGTGTCGAGCTGGGCGCGCAGGCTGCCGAAGGCGGCCGCGCAGGCCGGCCCCGGCGTGCCACCGTCGGCCTCCAGCGCGCGCCAAAGCACGCCGACGGGCGTGGCATCGTTCATGCGTAGGATCCAGTCGCTGTCGAAGGCTTCGCCGGACGCCATTAGCGCGCTCCCAGGGTGCCGCGGCAGTCTACTAAGTCCGCGGAACCACTGGCTAGTCCGCGCTGCGCTGCGTCCAGCGTTCCTTGAGCGCCTCGGCGCGGGCGCGCTGGTAGCGATCCTCGCCGGCGTGGCGAATGGCGTTGTTCAGTTGAGCCACGGCCAGGTTCTGCTCGCCGCGGGCGCGATAGTGCTCGGCCAGGGCGATGTAGCCCTCGGCCTCGCGCCCGGAGGCGTGGGCGGCGTCGGCGAGCAGGCGGAGCAGCTGCGGCGATCCGCCGGACCCGCGGGCGGCGCGGGCCAGCACCCGGCGGGCCTGTTCGGCGTCGTCGGTCGCCAGCAGGGTCTCGGCCAGGCGGTAGGTGGTGGCCCAGCTGCCCGGGTAGAGGGAGCGGGCCTCACGGTAGGTGGCCAGCGCCTGCTCGGTGTCGCCGGCGGCGCGCAGGATCTCGGCGCGGCCGAGGAGCACGTAGAGCCGCTCGCCCTCAATGGCGCTGAGGCTGTCGAGCAGTGCCAGGGCCTGGGCGTGCTGGCCCGACTCGCGGGAGAGTGCCAGGGCCAGGCCGTAGAGGGCGGCGGCCCGCGCGGTCGGGTTGTCGGCACTGCGCCGCAGCTGGTCCTGCATGAACGCCACCGCGCTGGTGCTGCGGTCCTCGTGGGTGAAGACCTGCTGCCGGGCGCGGATGAAGGCGTGGTGGCCGCTCTCATAGATGGCGCCACCCTCGAGGCGTTCGGCCAGGCGCTGCGCCTCGTTGAGGCGCCGCTCGGTCAGCGGGTGAGTGCTGAGATACTCCGGCGGATCCTCGGCGAAGCGGGAGGCCTCGGCCAGACGCTCGAAGAATCCGGGCATGCCGTGCGGGTCGAGACCCGCCGCGACCAGATTGTGCAGGCCGACCCGGTCGGCCTCCTGCTCGTGGGCGCGGGAGTGGCTCAGCTGCTGCTGGATGGGGGCGGCGATGCCGGCCATGGCTGCGGCGCTGCCTGCCTGAGGGTTCTGCGAGCCGACCAGAATGGCGGCCAGGACCGCGGCGGCGGTCTGCAGATTGAGCTGCTGCGACTGGGCGTACTGCCGGGCGATGTGGCGCTGTGTGACGTGGGCGATCTCGTGGGCGAGCACGCCGGCGAGTTCGCTCTCGGTGCGGGTTTCGCGGATCAGCCCGGTATGCAGCCCGATGAACCCGCCGGGCAGGGCGAAGGCGTTGATCTGGTCGTCCTCGACCAGGAAGAAGCTGTAGCCGAACCCCGGCTCGTTGCTGTGCGCCGCCAGGCGTTGCCCGAGGTTCTGCAGGTACTCGTTGGTCTCCGGGTCCTCGTGCAGCGGCAGGTGCTGCCGGACCTGGCGCATGATTTCGGTGCCGAGTTCGCGTTCCTTGTGCACGGGCAGGGCTTCGGCGCCGGGTACGCCGAGCTGCGGCAGCTGGACGCCGTCCGCCTGGGCCGGCTGCAGGGCCGGGGCGGTGAGCAGTAGCGCAGCCAGCAGCAGGGCCGAGGCCGTTCGGAGGAGGCGATCGAGCATGGTTATATGATGAGACCGGTCGCCGCGGATGCGAGTTCCCGCGGGCGCAAGGATGATCCCGCTACGTTATCATCAATGCGCGATCCGCGAAGGAGATGCGCCCTTGGAGCTGATACGTAGCTGGCTGCGCCGCACATTCAACGATCCTCAGATCGCTGCCTTCATCATCCTCATGGTGGTCGGCCTAGGGGCGCTGCTGATGCTTGGCAGCATCCTTGCGCCGGTGATCGCCGCCGTGGTCATCGCCTATCTGCTCGAGGGCGTGGTGCGGGCGTTCGAGCGCTTTGGGGTGCCCCGGATGCTGGCGGTGGTGATCGTGATCCTCTTCCTCACCACCTTCCTGATCCTGGTGCTATTCGCGCTGATCCCGCTGCTCTACCGCCAGGTGGGGCAGCTGGTCGATCAGTTGCCGGCGATCCTCGCCCAGGGGCAGATGCTGCTCCTGCAGCTGCCCGAACACTACCCGCAGCTCTTCTCCGAGGCTCAGATCCGCGAGATGCTGGATACCGCCCGGCGCGAGATCACCGATCTGGGGCAGCGGGTGGTGGCCTCGGTGACCGTGCAGTCGCTGATGATCCTCGGCACCCTGGTCATCTATGCCGTGCTGGTCCCCTTCCTGGTCTTCTTCCTGCTCAAGGACAAGCGGCTATTGCTGCAGTGGGTCAGCAACCATATGCCGCGCCACCGCGCCTTCGCCTCGGAGGTCTGGCTCGACGTCGATCAGCAGATCGGCAACTACGTCCGCGGCAAGTTCATCGAGATCGTGATCGTTTGGGCGGTGACCTACATCACGTTCTCGGTCCTCGGTCTGCCGTTCGCCATGCTGTTGGCGGTGGCCACCGGGTTGTCGGTGATCATCCCTTATATCGGCGCCTTCGTGATGACCGTGCCGGTGGCGCTGATCGCCTACTTCCACTTCGGGGTCAGTCAGGAGTTGGTCTACGTCCTGGTGGCCTACACGATCATTCAGGTCCTCGACGGCAATGTGCTGGTGCCGCTGCTCTTCTCCGAGGTGGTCAACCTCCACCCGGTGGCGATCATCGTCTCCATCCTGGTCTTTGGCGGGATCTGGGGGTTCTGGGGGATCTTCTTCGCCATCCCGCTGGCCACCTTCATCCAGGCGATCATCAAGGCCTGGGTGCGACGGCGCAAACCGCCGGATGAAGAGTCCGCGGGGGTTGAGGAGGAGCTGGTGCCCTGAGCCGGGCGGGTTCCCCGTGGCCGCGGCGGGTCAGAGGACGTCCGAGGCGTAATCGGCCAGCCGCGAGCGCTCGCCCCGACGCAGGGTCACGTGGCCGCTGTGGGGCCAGTCCTTGAGGCGGTCGACCACGTAGGTCAGCCCCGAGGTGCTCTCGGTCAGGTAGGGGGTGTCGATCTGGCCGATGTTGCCGAGGCAGATCACCTTGGTGCCCGGGCCGGCCCGGGTGATCAGGGTTTTCATCTGTTTGGCGGTGAGGTTCTGCGCCTCGTCGAGGATGACGAACTTCTCCAGGAAGGTCCGCCCGCGCATGAAGCTCATCGAGCGGATGCGCACCCGGGAGTGGAGCAGGTCGGCGGTGGCCGCCCGCGCCCAGTCGCCGCCAAGCCCGCTGTCCGGCGCGCTGAGCACCTCCAGGTTGTCCATCAGCGCCCCCATCCAGGGGGTCATCTTCTCCTCTTCGGTGCCCGGGAGGTAGCCGATCTCCTCGCCGATGGCCACGGTGGCCCGGGTGGCGATCACCTCGCGGTAGCGGCCCTGGTCCATGGTCTGCGCCAGTCCGGCGGCCAGGGTGAGCAGGGTTTTGCCGGTGCCGGCGGCGCCTAGCAGCGAGACCAGGTCGATCTCCGGGTCCATGAGCAGGTGCAGGGCAAAGTTCTGCTCGCGGTTGCGGGCCCGGACACCCCAGACCGCGTTGCGTTCGCGGAAATCGGCCACCGGCGCGAGCACGGCGTGCCGGTCCTCGAAGCCGCGCACCACACCCTCGAAGCCGTCCTCGGCGTAGAGGCACTGGTTGACCCGCCACACGGTGTCCTCGGGCACCGGTACCCGGTAGCCGCGCTCGTGGGCGCGGGCCCGTTGCCACACGTCCGCCGGGATGGCCTCGACGCCCGTCGGCAGCAGATCGACGTCGTCGATGACCCGGTCGCTCTCGTAGTCCTCGGCGGCGATGCCGGCCACCTGGGCGCGGATGCGCAGGTTGATGTCCTTGGAGACTAGGACCGGGGTCTGCGCCCGGCCCTCGCGCAAACGTCCGGCGGCGGCGAGGATGGCCGAGTCGCCGCGGCCGTGGCCCTCGGTCTCGAAGAACAGCCGCCCGGACGGCTCGCCCGGGGCGCCGCTGCCCAGGGCGACGCCGTCGTGCAGAGAGCCGGGGGTGTGGCCGGCGAGCAGGTCGTCGAGGAAGCGGCTGACCTGGCGGGCGTTGCGCGCCACCTCGGAGAGCCCCTCTTTGGCGGCGTCGAGTTCCTCGAGCACCGCCGAGGGCAGGCAGACGTCGTGCTCCTCGAAGTGGAACAGTGCGGTCGGGTCGTGCACCAGGACCGACGTGTCGAGCACGTAGATGCGTTCGGCGAGCGGCTGGTTCATGGCGGTTTCATCCCCGTGCCGGGGTTGCTTGTTCCGGGGCGACGGCTACTTGGCCGGCTCCATGATGGCGTCCAGATTGAACTGGTCGCAGAAGTCCATGAACTCGTCGCGCAGGCTGGCGATGTGTACGCCGGCCGGGACGTCCACGGTCAGGTAGACCGAGAACATCGGAGTGCCCGTGTGCGCCGCCGCGTAGCTGGCGGTGTTCATGTCGCGGATGTTGATCTCGCGCGTGGCGAAGAAGTTGGCGAGCTCGGCGACGATCCCCGGGTGATCGAGGGCGACGACCTCCACCGAGTAAGGCAGCAGCTGCTCACCGGTGCTAGCCGGCTCAGTGCGCTGGATATGGATCTCCAGGCCCATACGCCGCGCCGAGTGGGGCAGGCTGGTCTCGAGCTTGGCCAACTCGTTCCAGCGCCCGGAAACCATGAGGATCATGGCGAACTCGCCGCCGAGCACGCTCATGCGGCTGTCGGCGATGTTGCAGCCGGTTTCGGTAACCGCGCCGGCCAACTCGCGCACGATGCCCGGGCGGTCGTGCCCGAGGGCGGTGATGACCATCAGGTTGTGCATCGCACTGCTCGCCCTGCTTGGGTGTGCGGCGGCAGTCTAGCACGGAACTTGGCCTGGATGGGGCGCGCCGCCCGGCGTCATCCTTGCTTGGCGCCGCGCACCCCGCTTAGTACCATGAGTCCCTTGCCGATCTGACTCGAGACCGATGACGGAGGTGGTGATGTTCCGCGGCAGCATGGTGGCGATGGTCACCCCGATGAAGGCGCAGGATGGAATTCGGGACGCCGTGGACGAGAAGGCGCTCAAGCAGCTCGTCGAATTCCACGTCGAGCAGGGCAGCGACGCCATCGTGGCCGTCGGCACCACCGGCGAGTCGGCCACCCTCGATTACGAAGAGCACCGGGACGTCATCCGCGCCACGGTGGAGGCCGCTGCGGGCCGGATCCCGGTCATCGGTGGCACCGGCGCCAACTCGACCTGGGAGGCCATCGAGCTGACCCGCAGCGCGATGGAAGCCGGCTGTGACGCGGCGCTGCTGGTGGTGCCCTACTACAACAAGCCCACCCAGGAGGGGCTGGTCCAGCACTTCACGGCCATCGCCGAGGCGGTGCCGATCCCGCAGATCCTCTACAACGTGCCCGGGCGCACCGGCTGCGACATGCTCCCCGAGACCGTCGCCCGCCTGGCCGATCTGCCCAACGTGGTCGGCCTCAAGGAGGCGCAGGGTACGGTCGAGCGCGCCGAGGAGGTGATCCGGCTCTGCGGCGATCGGCTGGATGTCTTCGCCGGTGACGACTTCAACGCGCTGGGCATGATGCGCGTCGGCGGCAAGGGGGTCATCTCGGTGAGCGCCAACGTGGCGCCGCGGCAGATGCGCGAGCTCTGCGCCGCCGCGCTGAGTGGCGACATGGAGAGCGCCGAGGCCATCAACGAGCGGTTGACGCCGCTGCACCAGGCGATGTTCTGCGAGCCGAACCCGGTGCCGGTCAAGTGGGCGGTGGAGCAGCTCGGCATGGCCGACTCGGGTATGCGGCTGCCCATGACCCGCTTGACCGACGCCGGTCAGGCGCGGGTCCGGCAGGCGATGATCGACGCCGGTCTGCTGTGAGGGGAGCGACCGCCAGGGGCGTGCGCTGGCTCCCGGTGGCGCTGCTCGCCGCCGGGCTGCTTGGCGCCTGTGCCACCGACCCGCTGACCCGCGACGAGGCCGAGTACCCCGACCACCTGGTCATCCCGCCGGATCTGGTCGGTGAGCCGGACCCCGCCGCAGCGGAGCCGCCGGCCGCGGAGCCGGACGCCGACGAGGAGCTGCCGGTGGACGTCGAGCGCACCATCCCCTCGCGGCTCACCGAGGTCGACGGCGATCCGCGGCTCGCCTTGGGGATGGGGATCAATCAGGCCTGGACCGGTACCGGCGCCGCGCTCAATCGTCTGGATTTCACCGTGCTCGAGCGCCAGCGCGACGAGCTCTACTACCTGATCCGCTACGAGCCGCGGGCGGACGAGGAGATCGAGCAGCCCGGCCTGTTCGCGCGCTGGTTCGGCGGGGCCGAGCGCATCGACACCGCGCCGCAGCGCTTCCGTATCCAGATCGCCCGTGAGGACGGGCAGGTGGTGGCCAGGGTCCTCGACGAGGACGGCGAGCCGGCCGCACAAGCGGTCGCCGAACGGCTGCTGACCCTGCTCGATCGCCAGCTCTACTGACCATGTTGCAGATTCCCGGAAAACGCGCCCTCTCCCCCTTCCGCCTCGACAAGCTGCGTGACGAGCTGCGCACCGCCTGTGCGGCGGTGCACGCCGTCGACGCCATGCACTGCCACTTCGTGGCCACTGAACGGCCCCTTTCCGAAGCGCAGCACGAGGTTCTGCTGCAGCTGCTCGACTACGGGGCCGACTACCCGGCGCCGGCCGGTGCCGACGGCGAGGTAACCACGCTTCTGGTGGTGCCGCGCCCCGGCACCGTCTCGCCGTGGTCGAGCAAGGCTACGGACATCGCCCGCAACTGTGGGCTCAGCGATGTCGAGCGTATCGAGCGTGGCACACTGTTTCGCATCATCAGCGACGGCCCCCTGACCGGGGCTGCGCGTCAGGCCGTTGTTGCGGCGATCCACGACCCGCTGACCGATGCCGTGCTCGACGGCCCGGAGGAGGCCGAGGCGCTGTTCCGGGACAGCCAGCCGCGCCCGGTGGCCGAGGTCGACGTCCTTGGCGGCGGGCGCGAGGCGCTGACCCGGGCGGATGCCGAGCTGGGTCTGGCGCTGGCCGAGGACGAGATCGACTACTTGCTCGAGAGCTACGACGGCCTGGGGCGCAACCCCACCGACGTCGAGTTGATGATGTTCGCCCAGGCGAACTCGGAGCACTGCCGGCACAAGATCTTCAACGCCGACTGGGTCATCGACGGTGAGGCGCAGCCGCAGTCGCTGTTCGCCATGATCCGCCGCAGCCACGAGGCCAGCCCCGGTGGCGTGCTCTCGGCGTACAGCGACAATGCCGCCGTGGCCGCCGGTTTCGAGGCCCGGCGCCTGCACGCCGGGGCCGACGGATGCTACCGCGAACACCCTGAGCCGGCTCACCTGGTGATGAAGGTCGAGACCCACAACCACCCGACCGCGATCGAGCCGTTCGCCGGTGCCGCCACCGGTGCCGGCGGCGAGATCCGTGACGAGGCGGCCACCGGCGTCGGTGGTCGCACCAAGGCGGGGCTGACCGGCTTTTCGGTGTCCAATCTGCGCATCCCCGGCTTTCAGCAGCCGTGGGAAGGCCCGGAAGCCCGGCCGCGGCGGATCGCCTCGCCGCTGGCGATCATGCTCGATGGCCCCCTGGGGGCAGCCGGCTACAACAACGAGTTCGGGCGGCCGGCGCTGAGCGGCTACTTCCGCACGCTGGAGCTCGCCGCGCCGGCGGCCGGCGGCGGCGAGCAGGTGCGTGGCTACCACAAACCGATCATGATCGCCGGCGGCATGGGCAACATCCGCGACGATCACGTCCATAAGCGCCATCTGCCTGCGGGGACGCCGGTGGTGGTGCTGGGCGGACCGGCCCTGCTCATTGGGCTGGGCGGCGGGGCGGCCTCGTCGGTGGCCAGCGGCAGCGGCGACGAGGCGTTGGATCTCGCCTCGGTGCAGCGCGACAACCCCGAGATGCAGCGGCGCGCGCAAGGGGTGCTGGACGCCTGCACGGCCCGCGGCGACGGCAATCCGATCCATTCCATCCACGACGTGGGCGCCGGCGGCCTGTCCAACGCCATCCCCGAGATCCTCGACGATGCCGACCGCGGCGGGCGCGTCGAGCTGCGTACGATCCCCATCGACGACCCGGGCATGTCGCCGCTGGAGATCTGGTGCAACGAGTCCCAGGAGCGCTACGTCCTGGCTGTGGACCCCGAGCGGCTGGCCGAGTTCGAGGCGCTGTGCGCCCGCGAGCGCTGCCCCTACGCCGTGGTGGGTGAGACCACCGATGCCCGCGAGCTGGTCGTCGGCGACGGCTACTTCGACAACACGCCGGTGGACCTGCCCATGGAGCTGCTCCTGGGCAAACCACCCAAGATGTTGCGCGATGTCCGCCGCCGGGCTGTGGCCGGAGCGCCGCTGGATCTGGGCGGGGTGACCGTGGTCGAGGCGCTGGAGCGGGTGCTGCAGCTGCCCGCCGTCGCGTCCAAGGAGTTCCTCATTACCATCGGCGATCGGACCGTCACTGGGCAGGTGGTGCGGGATCAGATGGTCGGCCCTTGGCAGGTGCCGGTGGCCGATTGCGCGGTCACCGTCTCGGACTATCGCGGCTATGCCGGCGAGGCCATGGCGGTGGGCGAGCGGCCCACGGTGGCCATCCTCGACGCCCCGGCCTCCGGTCGGCTGGCCGTGGCCGAGGCCCTGACCAACCTGGCCACTGCCGGGGTGGGGCGGCTTGCTGCGGTGAACCTCTCCGCCAACTGGATGGCTGCCTGCGGCCACGACGGCGAGGACGCCGCGCTGTATGACACGGTGGCCGCCGTGGGTCGGGATCTCTGCCCGGAGTTGGGGGTGGCCATCCCGGTGGGGAAGGATTCGCTGTCCATGCGCACGGTCTGGGAGGAAGCCGGCGGGCAGCGCTCGGTAACGGCGCCGGTCTCGTTGGTGGTCTCTGCCTTCGCCCCGGTTGCCGACGTGCGCCGGGCGGTCACGCCGCAGCTGCAGCCGCAGCCGGACACCGTTCTGGTGGCGCTGGAACTCAGCGGCGAGCGGCATCGTCTCGGCGGCTCCGCCCTGGCGCAGGTCTACCGTCGCATCGGCGAACGCCCGGCGGATCTGGACAGCCCGGCGGCGCTGCGCTGGGCCTTCGACCACGTACAGGACCTACTCGCCGAGGGGCGCATCCTGGCCTGTCACGATCGCTCCGACGGCGGCCTGCTGGTCACCCTCTGCGAGATGGCCTTCGCCGGGCGGTGCGGTTTCGAGGTGGATCTGGACGCCGTTTCCGGCGAGGGCCCGGACGGGCTCCTGTCTGCCGCCTTCAGCGAGGAGCCCGGCCTGGTCCTGCAGCTGACCGCTGCCGAGGCCAATGCCCTGGAATCCGCCGCCGCCGATGCTCCGGAGGGCGTCCGGGTGCGCCGGCTGGGGCAGCCGCGTGCGGACGATCGAGTGGTGGTCCACGGCGCGGGGGGCGCGCTGCTGGATCGGCCCCGGCGGGAGCTGCAGCGGATCTGGGCCGAGACCAGCTACCGCATGCAGGCCCTGCGCGACGACCCCGAGTGCGCCGCCGAGGCCTTCGACGCCATCCCGGACAGCGACGATCCCGGCCTGACCGCTACGCAGGCGGTTTTCGATCCGGCCGAGGACGTGGCGGCCCCGTACATCGCCACCGGAGCGCGGCCTCGCGTGGCGGTGCTCCGCGAGCAGGGCGTCAATGGCCACGTGGAGATGGCTGCGGCCTTCCATGCCGCCGGGTTCGAGGCCGTAGACGTCCACATGAGCGATATCCTCGGCGGCAGCGACGACCTGACCGGCTACCACGGGTTGGCCGCCTGCGGCGGCTTCTCCTTCGGCGACGTCCTCGGTGCAGGGGGCGGCTGGGCCAAGAGCATCCGCTTCCACGACGGCGCCCGGGAGGCCTTCCAGGCCTTCTTCCACCGTCCGGATACCTTCACCCTGGGCGTGTGCAACGGCTGCCAGATGCTCGCCCATCTGCGCGATCTCATCCCCGGCGCCGGGGCCTGGCCGCGTTTCGTGCGCAACCGCTCGGAGCAGTTCGAGGCGCGTCTGGCCCTGGTCGAGGTGGTGGACTCGCCCTCGGTGCTGCTGCGCGGCATGGCCGGCTCGCGCCTCCCGCTGGCGGTGGCCCACGGCGAGGGTCGGGTGGACTTCAGCGCCGGCGACGCGGCGGCGGCCCGGCCGGTGCTGCGCTACATCGACGGCGACGGCCGGCCGGCGAATGCCTATCCGGCCAATCCCAACGGCTCGGCCGGGGGGATGACCGGTTTCACCAGCGACGACGGCCGGGCGACGATCCTGATGCCGCACCCCGAGCGGGTGTTCCGGAGCGTGCAGTACTCCTGGCATCCGCCCGAGTGGGGCGAGGACGGCCCCTGGCTGCGCATGTTCCGCAACGCGCGGGCTTGGGTTGGCTGAGATCGGCCCGTACCTTATCCGGTAGCGCCGCCGGCCGGAGCGCAGGGGCCGGCCGGCCGCCGGACAGGGAAAGACCGAACAACGTCAGGAGGTCGAATCTTGAGCGCCAACTACCCGATCCGAACTGTTGTCTTCCCGGTTGCCGGGCTCGGCACCCGCTTCCTGCCGGCCACCAAGGCCAGTCCCAAGGAGATGCTGCCGGTGGTCGACAAGCCGCTGATCCAGTACGCGGTGGAGGAGGCGGTGGCCGCCGGGGCCGAGTACCTCGTCTTTGTGACCGGCCGCACCAAGCGCGCCATCGAGGATCACTTTGACACCGCCACAGAGCTTGAGCGGGAGCTCGAGGCCAAGGGCAAGGAGAAGCTCCTCCAGCTGGTCAAGGATACTGTGCCTAAGGGGGTGAGCTGCATCTACATCCGCCAGGGCGAAGCCCTGGGGCTCGGCCACGCCGTGGCCTGTGCCCGGCCGGCGGTCGGTCGTCGCGAGCCGTTCGGCGTCATCCTCGCCGACGATCTGATCAATGCCGGCGACGACGCCCCGGCCCTGGCCCAAATGGCCGGAGTGGCGGCCTGGCGAGGCGGCTCGGTGCTCGGCGTCGAGCGCGTCCCGCAGGCCGAGACGGACAAGTACGGCGTCGTCGAGGGCGAGACCGTCGGCGACGGTGTCACCGCCGTCAGCGCCATGGTCGAGAAGCCCAGCCCCGCCGAGGCGCCGTCCAACCTGGCGGTGGTCGGGCGCTATATCCTCTCGCGCAACATCTTCCACCACCTGGATCGGACCCGCCCCGATCACCGCGGCGAGATCCAGCTGACCGACGCCATCGTCTCGCTGATGGCCGAGGAGCCGGTGTACGCTTACGAGTACGCCGGCGAGCGCTACGACTGCGGCAGCAAGTTCGGCTACCTGCAGGCTACCGTGGCCTACGGGCTCGAGCACCCGGAGCTCGGCCCGGATTTCCGGGACTATGTCAGAGGGTTGGGGGACGACGCCTGAGCGGCTCCCGCCCCGGCCAACAGGAGGACGCCATGGCCCGCGCCGTCCGCATCCAGCAAACGGGTGGCCCCGAGCAGCTGCAGGTCGAAGAGGTTGAGGTGCCCGCCCCGGGCGCCGGCGAGGTGCTGCTCCGCCAGACTGCCTGCGGGGTCAACTTCATCGACTGCTACCACCGCAGCGGGCTGTATCCGCTGCCGCGACTGCCGCACGGCATCGGCGTGGAGGCCAGCGGCGTGGTCGAGGCGGTTGGCGAGGGGGTCCGCGAGGTGCAGGTGGGCGAGCGCGTGGCCTACGCCGCGCCGCCGCCGGGGGCCTACGCCGAGGCCCGCATCCTGCCGGCGGAACGGCTGATCCCGGTCCCCGACGAGATCGACGATGCGGTGGCCGGCGGCACCACCCTGCGCGGCCTGACCGCCTGGCTGCTGCTGCACCGCACGTTCACGGTCCGCCGTGGGCACACGTTGCTGGTCCATGCCGCCGCCGGCGGCGTGGGGCAGATCCTCTGCCAGTGGGCCGACGCCCTCGGGGCCACCGTGATCGGCACCGTGGGCGATGAGGAGAAGGCGCAGGTGGCTGCGGAGCACGGCTGCCACCATCCGATTGTCTACACCCGGGACGACTTCCGCGAGAAGGTCGAGGCGATCACCGGTGGCCGGGGTGTGGACGTGGTCTACGACTCCGTGGGGGCGGCCACCTTTGAGGGGTCGCTGGACTGCCTGCGCCCGCTGGGGCTGATGGTCAGCTACGGGAATGCCTCTGGGGCGCCGCCGGCGATTGAGCCGGGGTTGCTGGCGCAGAAGGGGTCGCTGTTCCTGACCCGTCCGGTGCTGTTCCACTACATCGCCGATCGCCACGAGTTGCTGGCCGGCGCCTCGGCGTATTTCGATGCGCTCACCCAGGGCGTGATCGAGCCCCGGGTGGGGCGGCGCTACCCGCTGGAGAAGGCGGCGCAGGCCCACACGGATCTGGAGGCCCGGGCGACCAGCGGGGCCACGGTGCTCGATCTCGGCGCAGCGGGT
>NZ_JAJNRE010000026.1:0-24505 GCF_022228025.1 Halorhodospira sp. 9622
CCGCAATGATCCGGCAAGGCGGGGGCGCCTCCGCCGACCGGGGCTTCGGCGGGCGCGTGGCTGGAGGGGCCGGGCCCAAGGGCGCGTTCCCCGCCGAGCCTCCATCCGCGGCGCTATCGCCCTGATGCATAAGGCGACCGGCGCGCGATTCGGACCCGGGAGGAATTTCGGTTATACTGGCGGATTGTGCAATGCCGGATCCCAAGCCGAGCAAGGAGTCGATATGTTCTCCCGAGACATGACCATCGCGGGTTACGACCCGGAGCTGGCAGCCGCTATCGAGGACGAGCGCCAGCGCCAAGAGGATCACATCGAGCTGATCGCCTCCGAGAACTACGCCAGTCCCCGCGTGATGGAAGCGCAGGGCAGCGTGCTGACGAACAAGTATGCCGAAGGCTACCCCGGCAAGCGCTACTACGGCGGCTGTGAACACGTCGACGTAGCCGAGCAGCTCGCCATCGACCGTGCCAAGCAGCTCTTCGGCGCCGACTACGCCAACGTCCAGCCCCACTCGGGCTCCCAGGCCAATGCTGCTGTCTTCCATGCCCTGCTCAGGCCCGGCGACACCATCCTGGGCATGAGCCTCGATCACGGCGGCCACCTGACCCACGGTGCCAAGGTCAACTTCTCGGGCAAGCTGTTCAATGCCGTCCAGTACGGCATCAACGACGACGGCCAGATCGACTACGACGAGATCCAGCGCCTGGCTACCGAGCACCAGCCGAAGATGGTCATCGGTGGCTTCTCCGCCTACTCCCAGGTGGTCGATTGGGCGCGCATGCGCGAGATTGCCGACTCCGTGGGCGCCTACCTGGTCGTGGATATGGCGCACATCGCCGGCCTGGTCGCTGCCGGGGTCTACCCCAGCCCGATCCCCTATGCCGACGCGGTCACCTCCACCACCCACAAGACCCTGCGCGGTCCCCGCGGCGGCATCATCCTCGCCCGCTCCAACCCGGATCTCGAGAAGAAGTTCCAGTCGCTGGTCTTCCCGGGGACTCAGGGCGGCCCGCTGATGCACGCCATCGCCGGCAAGGCCGTGGCCTTCAAGGAGGCCCTCGAGCCCGAGTTTAAGCAGTACCAGGAGCAGGTGGTGGCCAACGCCCGCGCCATGGCCCAGCGCGTCATCGAGCGCGGCTACAACGTCGTCTCCGGCGGCACCGACAACCACCTCTTCCTGATGGATCTGACCCCCAAGAACCTCACCGGCAAGGATGCGGACGCCGCGCTGGGACGGGCCAACATCACGGTGAACAAGAACACCGTCCCCAACGACCCGCAGTCGCCGTTCGTCACCAGCGGCCTGCGCATCGGCACGCCGGCGATCACCACCCGCGGCTTCAAGGAGGCCGAGGCCACGCGCCTGGCCGACTGGATCTGCGACGTCCTCGACAACATGGGCGACGAGTCGGTGGTCGAGCGCGTGCGCGGCGAGGTGCAGCAGATCTGTCGCGAGTTCCCGGTCTACGGCTGATGCCGGACGACGGCTGACCGCCCATGCGCTGCCCCTACTGCCAGAACACCGACACCCGCGTGGTCGACTCCCGCCTGGTCGGTGAGGGGGAGCAGGTGCGGCGGCGGCGCCAGTGCCCGTCCTGCGGCGAGCGCTTCACCACCCACGAGGCCCCCGAACTGGTCTACCCCCGGGTGGTGAAGTCCGACGGGCGGCGCGAGGCGTTCGACGAGGACAAGCTGCGCCTTGGCTTCCGGCGGGCGCTGGAGAAGCGCCCGGTGGCCACTGAGGCCGTCGAGGCGGCGGTGCGCCGCGTCTGCAAGCGGGTCTCCGGTGCCGGAGACCGCGAGGTGGGGGCCAGCACCATTGGTGAGTACGTGATGGAAGAGCTGCGCGAGCTCGACGTGGTCGCCTATGTCCGCTTCGCCTCGGTCTACCGCCGTTTCGAGGATGTCGGCGCCTTCCGCGAGGTCATCGAAGGCCTGGAGCAGCACCGGCGTGACGACGACTGAGAGCCACCGGGACGATGCCCGCTGGATGGCCCGCGCCGTCCGGCGAGCGGCCGCAGTGTTCCCGCCGCCGCACCCCAATCCGCGGGTCGGTTGCGTGCTGGTGCGTGACGGGGCGGTGGTGGCCGAGGCCGCCCATGAGCAGGCCGGTGGGCCGCACGCCGAGGCGGCGGCCCTGCAGGCGGCCGGCGGCGAGGCTGCCGGCGCCACCGCCTATGTCACCCTGGAGCCCTGCGCCCACTACGGGCGCACGCCTCCGTGTGCCCGCGCCCTGATCGAAGCCGGTGTGGCCCGGGTGGTGGTTGGCCACCGCGACCCCAATCCCCGGGTCGCCGGCGGCGGCATCGCGCAGCTCGAGGCCGCCGGAGTAGCGGTCACCGAGGGCGTGCTGGCCACCGATGCCGAGGCGCTCAACCGTGGGTTTCTGCGCCGGATCGCCGGTGGGCGCCCGTGGGTACGCGTCAAGCTGGCGGCGAGTTTGGATGGGCGCACAGCCATGGCCTCCGGCGAGAGCCGCTGGATCACCTCAGCGGCGGCGCGCCGCGATGTCCACCGGGGCCGGGCGCAGGCCGCGGCGGTCCTCACCGGGGTGGGGACCGTGCGGGCGGACGACCCCCGTCTGGATGCCCGCGACGTCGAACCGGCGGTTCCGGCCGAGCGACAGCCGCTGCGCGTGGTCCTCGACCCGCGCCTGACCACGCCGCCGCAGGCAGCGCTGTTCCGGGCGCCGGGGCCGGTGCTTGTCGGTCATGCCGAGTACGTCAACGAGGCCCGGGCGCGGGCGCTGCGCGGCTGTGGGGCTGAGCTGCTGCCCATCCCTCTGCAGGAGGGAGGGCTCCACCTGGGTGCGGTGCTCGACGCCCTGGCCGATCGCGAGATCAACGAGGTCTGGGTGGAGGCCGGGCCGACCCTGGCCGGAGCCTGGGTGCAGGCGGGTCTGGTCGACGAGCTGATCGTCTACACCGCCCCCCACCTGATGGGCGACGCGGCCCGGCCGTTGCTGGTTTTGCCCGGCATCGACGCCATGGCCCAGCGCCGCCCGCTGGCGTTCAGCGATGTGCGCCGGGTGGGGGAGGAAATCCGCATCACCGCGAGGTTGGATTAACGGGATGTTCACCGGGATCGTGGAGACGTGCGGCCGCGTGGCCGCCATCGAGCAAAGCGGCGACGGGCGGATCCTGCGCATCGACGCCCCTGACCTGGGGCTGGCCGAGTGTCGGGTTGGCGACAGCATCGCCGTCGACGGCGTCTGCCTGACCGCCACTGGCATCGAGGATGGGCAGTTCCGTGCCGACGTCTCCGATGAGACCCTGCGCTGCACCACCCTTGGCGGGCTGCGCAGCGGTGCGCGGGTGAATCTGGAGCGCGCGGTCACCCCCACCACGCCGCTGGGCGGCCACCTGGTCACCGGGCACGTCGACGGGGTCGGCGAGGTCGTCGAGCGGGCGCCGGCCGGTGGCTCCGAGCGCTGGCGCTTCCGGGTCCCGGAGGGGCTCGCCCGCTACGTGGCCGTCAAGGGCTCCATCGCCGTGGCCGGTGTCAGCTTGACCATCAACACCGTTGCCGGGCGGGATTTCGAGGTCAACCTGATCCCGCACACCCTGGCCGCCACCAACCTGGGGGAACGCCGCGCCGGCGATCCGGTCAACATCGAGGTGGACCTGGTGGCGCGGTACGTCGAGCGGCTGCTCAGCGCCGGAAGCGACGGGACAGGAGATGGCAGCGGCGGTGGGCTGACCCTTGAGCAGCTACGACAGGCCGGATTCGGGAATGGATGAGGGCATGAGCGAGACGGTGCAGTTCAACAGTATCGAGGAGATCATCGAGGACCTGCGCCAGGGGCGCATGGCGGTCATCCTCGACGACGAAGACCGGGAGAACGAAGGCGACCTGGTGATGCCGGCGAGCCTCATCCGGCCCGAGGACATCAACTTCATGGCCCGCTACGGCCGGGGCCTGATCTGCCTGACTTTGACCCGCGAGCGCTGCGAGCAGCTGCGTCTGCCGCTGATGGTCCATAACAACGATGAGAAGAACACCACCAATTTCACCGTCTCCATCGAGGCGGCGGAGGGTGTGACCACCGGCATCTCGGCCGCCGACCGGGCGCGAACCGTGCAGGCGGCGGTGGCGCCGGGTGCGCGCCCCGAGGACCTGGTCCAGCCCGGGCACATCTTCCCGCTGATGGCCCAGCCCGGCGGCGTGCTCACCCGCGCCGGGCATACCGAGGCCGGCTGCGACCTGGCCCGACTCGCCGGTTTTGCCCCAGCGGCGGTGATCGTCGAGATCCTCAACGAGGACGGCACCATGGCGCGGCGCGACGACCTCATGGCGTTCGCCCGGACCCATGGGCTGAAGATCGGCACCGTGGCCGATCTCATCGCCTACCGGGTGCGCAACGAGCGCTCGGTAGAGCACGTCGGCGCCTGCGAGCTGCCCACCGAGTACGGCACCTTCCGCATGCACACCTACCAGGACAATGTCAGCGGCGCGCTCCACTTCGCCCTGGTCGCCGGGCAGGTGGATGAGGAGACCCCGGCGTTGGTGCGCGTGCACCTGGAGAACCCGCTGGCCGACCTGCTCGGTGCCACCGGGCCGCGCTGCGGCTGGCCGCTGCGTTCGGCGTTGCGCCAGGTGGCCGAAGCCGAGTCGGGCGTGGTGGTGGTGCTGCGCAATGCCGACGCCAACGACGACATCCTTGAGCACATGCGCTGCTACCAGGGCGGCGGCTGCAGCGAGGAGAGCGGCGGCGTGCCACTGGATCTGCGCACCTACGGCATCGGCGCGCAGATCCTCACCGATCTCGGGGTGCGCCGCATGCGCGTGCTCAGCGCCCCGCGTCGCATGCACGCGCTCTCCGGCTTCGGCATGGAGGTGGTGGAGTACGTCACCCCCGAGGGCTGACCGCCGGCGCTTGCGGGGCGCCCGCCGGGCTTGTAGTTTAGCGCCGGAACCCGCGCAAGCGCCGGTCCTACCGAAACTTTCTTCAGGAAACCAGGCATGCAAGTAACCGAAGGACAACTCGTCGCGCTGCAGGACGCGCGGTTCGCCCTCGTGGCGGCGCGCTTCAACGATCTCATCGTCGATCGGCTGATCGACGGCGCCGCCGACACCCTGCGGCGCCACGGCGTCCCGGAGGAGCATCTGGAGCTGATCCGCGTGCCCGGTTCCTTCGAGCTGCCGCTGGCGGTCCAGCGCGTGGCCGACGCCGGTCGCGCTGATGCGGTGATTGCCCTCGGCGCCGTCATTCGCGGCGGCACCGACCACCACCAGTACGTGGCCGCCGAGTGCACCAAGGGCGTTGCCCAGGCCATGATGGGCTCCGGCGTGCCAGTCTCCTACGGGGTTCTCACCGTCGAGACCGTCGAGCAGGCCATTGAGCGCGCCGGGACCAAGGCCGGCAACAAGGGCGCCGAGGCGGCGCTCTCGGCCCTGGAGATGGTCGACCTGATGCGGCAGCTCGAGGCGTAATGGCGGCTTCAGGCGAAGGCAAGCGCCGCTCCCGGGCGCGTTCCAAGCTCGTCCAGGCGCTCTACCAGTACGCGGTCACCGGCGCGTCGGCCGAGGACATCGAGCGGCAGTTCCTCGCCGCCGGCCTCGGTGACATCGACGTGGCCTACTTCCGCGAACTGATCTACGCCATCACGGACCGTGCTGCGGAGCTCGACGAGCAGCTTTCGGCGCTGCTCGACCGGCCCCTGGCGCAGCTCGATCCGGTGGAGCGCTCGATCCTGCGCCTCGGCGCCTACGAGCTGTCCGAGCGCCTGGAGGTGCCCTACCGCGTGGTCATCGACGAATCGGTGGAGCTGGCGCGCCGCTTCGGCGCCGACCAGTCGCACCGTTACATCAACGGCGTGCTCGACCGCTTCGGCGCCACCGTGGGGCTGCGCGCCGCCGAGCGGGGCGAGCGCAAACCCGGGCGGGGGAATCGGCAGTGATCGGCGGAGGCGAGGCAGCGCTCATCCAGCGCTATTTCCACGACCTGACCGCGCAGCGTGACGGGGTCGCGCTCGGGGTCGGCGACGACGCGGCCCTGCTGCACACCGACACCGGCCTGCTGGCCGCCTGCTGCGACACCCTGGTCGAGGACATTCACTTTCCCGGGGACATCCCGCCGGAGGCGTTGGGCCACCGGGTGCTGGCGGTCAATCTCAGCGATCTGGCCGCCGTCGGTGCCCGGCCGGCCTGGGCCCTGCTCTCCCTGACCCTGCCCGAGAAGGATCCGCAGTGGCTAGAGCGTTTCAGCGCTGGCTTCAAGGCGCTGGCCGACCGTCACGGGGTGGCCCTGGTCGGGGGTGACACCACCCACGGACCGCTGTCGGTGTCGGTCACCGCCCTCGGCTCGGTCGCCGGCGAGCACGGCCTGCGTCGCGGCGGTGCCCGGCCCGGTGACGGCATCTGGGTCACCGGCACCCTGGGGGATGCGGCCCTCGGCCTGGAGCTGTGGCTCGAGCGCGAGGAGGCGACGCCCCTGGCCGGCGACCCCGCCTACCTGGCTGGGCGGCTGTTCCGGCCCGAGCCGCGGGTGGCGGCCGGGACGGCCCTGCTCGGCCGGGCGAGTGCGGCCATCGACGTCTCCGACGGGCTGGCCGCCGACCTGTCGCGGGTGCTCGACGAGAGCGGTGTTGGGGGCACTCTGGAGCTGGAGGCGCTGCCCCGCTCCCAGGCCTTCATCGACGAGCGCGGGGATCTGCGCCACCTGCTCCACGGCGGCGATGACTACGAGCTCTGCTTCACCTTGCCGGTGGAGCGCGAGGATGAGATGGCTTGCCTGCGCGAGCATGCCGCCACCCCGGTGACGCGCATCGGCACGGTCGAGGAGACGCCCGGGCTGCGCGGCGTGGACGCCGGCGGGGTGGTCTGCGCCCTGGATCCCGGCGGCTACGACCACTTCGCGGAGGGCTCTTGAACACACCGTTCCGTCTGCGTAGACCCCTGCACTGGCTCGCTACCGCCGGCGGACTTGGCTTGGCACCGCGGGCGCCAGGGACGTTCGGCACGCTGGCGGCGCTGCCGCTGTTCGCGCTGCTCTATGTCGCACCGCTGAGCCTCTATCTGCTGGTCACCCTGGCGGTGATCGTCGTCGGCGTCTGGATCTGCGGCCGGGCGGCCGAGGAGGCCGGGGTCCACGACCACCCGGCCATTGTCTGGGACGAGGTGGGGGGCTACCTGGTGGCCGCATTGCCGCTGGTCACCGGCTTCGGGGTGTTTTCCGTGTGGGTGGACGCCGCGCTGCTGTTCGTGCTCTTCCGACTCTTCGACGCCCTCAAACCCGGCCCCATCCGCTGGCTCGACCGGCGCCTGCACGGCGGGCTGGGGATCATGGCCGACGACGTCGCCGCCGGCGCCGCCGCGGCGGCCCTGTGGTACGCCAGCGTGGCGCTGTTCGCGCCACTTGCCGGATGACCGTCGGGGTCGTTGGGCGTGCCGCATGGCCAAAGCTAGAATGTCGGGAAACGAATTCCGTGAAGCGAGAGCAAACCGCGAGGTGGCGCAGACGGTGAGCGAGCGCGTCTATGTAGAGACTCAGGGCTGCCAGATGAACGACTACGACGCCGAGCGTCTGGTCGACGTGCTGGTCAGCCAGGCCGGCGCCCACCGGGTCGAGCGCCCCGAAGAGGCCGACCTGCTGCTGCTCAATACCTGCTCGGTGCGCGAGAAGGCTCAAGAGAAAGTCTTCTCGCAGCTCGGCCGCTGGCGGCGCTACAAGCAGGAAAACCCCTCGGTGCTGATCGGCGTCGGCGGCTGTGTGGCCAGCCAGGAGGGGGCCGAGATCCTGCGCCGCGCACCCTTCGTCGACCTGGTCTTCGGGCCGCAGACCCTGCACCGGCTGCCGCAGATGCTGGCGCGCCGGCGCGCCGGCGGGGGCGCACAGGTCGACACGGACTTCCCCGAGATCGAGAAGTTCGACCACCTGCCGCAGCCGCGGGCCGAGGGGCCTACCGCGTATGTCTCGGTGATGGAGGGGTGCAGCAAGTATTGCTCCTTCTGTGTGGTGCCTTACACCCGGGGCGACGAGATCAGTCGGCCGGTGGCCGACGTCCTCGCCGAGGTGCGCAGCCTCGCCGGGCAGGGGGTGCGCGAGGTCAACCTGCTCGGGCAGAACGTCAACGCCTACGCCGGCGCCCTCGACGACGGCGAGCCGGCCGATCTGGGCCTGCTCATCGAGGCGGTGGCGCGGATCCCGGGAATCGACCGCATCCGGTTCACCACCTCGCACCCGGCGGAGTTCCATAGCGGGCTCATCGACGCCTACCGCGAGGTACCCGAGCTGGCCGATTTTCTCCACCTGCCGGTGCAGAGCGGCTCAGACCTCATCCTCAAGCTCATGAAGCGCGGCCACGATGCTGCCGCCTACGAGGCACTGATCGAGGAGATCCGCGCCGTCCGTCCCGGGCTGGTGCTCGCCACCGACCTGATCGTCGGCTTCCCCGGTGAGACCGAGGCCGAGTTCGAAGAGACCCTGGCCCTGGTCGATCGCGTCGGTTTCGACGGCGGCGCTTTTAGCTTTGTCTACAGCCCGCGGCCGGGGACGCCGGCTGCGGAGCTCCACGACGGGGTCCCCGAGGCCGACAAGCGCGCCTGGCTGCAGCGCCTGCAGGCTCGCCTGCACGACCAGCAGAGTGCCGCCGCCCGTGCACTGCTCGGCACCAAGCAGTCGGTGCTGATCGACGGTCCGTCCCGGCGTGACCCGAGCGAGCTCTGTGGCCGCACCTCGGGCAACCGGGTGGTGAACTTCCCGGGTGATCCGTCGTGGATCGGCCGCTTTGCCGAAGTTGAGATCACCGACGCGCGCACCCACTCACTGCGGGGGCGCGTCGTCTCTGTGGAGGAACAAGCCATGCACGCAGCAGTCGGCGCAGGCGGGTGACGGCGTGAGCGACCGGCCGCAAGCTATCGACCTCGAGCTGACCCCGGCCGACAACGAACGACTGGCACGGCTGTGCGGGCAGTTCGACGAGAACCTCCGCCAGCTCGAACGGCGCCTGGCGGTCGAGATCCAGAACCAGGGGCATCGCTTCCGTGTCATCGGCGAGGACACGGCGGTGCGCGTCACCCGGCAGGTGCTTGAGGAACTCTACGAGGCCGCTGCCGCGCAGCACCTCGAGCCGGAGGACGTGCACCTCTATCTGCAGCAGGCGCGGCTGCAGGAGCTCCACGAAGAGGCCGGGCAGCCGGACGAGGAGGCCGATGGGGAGGCCAATAGCGAAGCCAGCGCGCCGGCGCAGCGGCGGCGCGACGAGCGCGACGAAGAGGCGGCGGCGATCCGCACCCGCAAGACCGTCGTGCGCGGTCGCGGCCCCGGGCAGCGGGCCTACGTGCAGCGCATCCGCGACAACGACCTGAGCTTCGGCATCGGTCCCGCCGGCACCGGCAAGACCTTCCTCGCGGTGGCGTGCGCCGTCGAGGCCCTGGAGGCCGAGGAAGTGCGCCGGGTGGTCCTGGTGCGCCCGGCGGTGGAGGCCGGTGAGCGCCTCGGCTTCCTGCCCGGTGACATGGCGCAGAAGGTCGATCCGTACCTGCGGCCGCTTTACGACGCCCTGTTCGAGATGCTCGGCTTCGAACGGGTCAGCCGGCTGATCGAGCGCAACGTCATCGAGGTCGCGCCCCTGGCGTTCATGCGCGGGCGCACCCTGAATCACGCCTTCGTGATCCTCGACGAGGCGCAGAATGCCACCGTCGAGCAGATGAAGATGTTCCTCACGCGCATCGGCTTCGGCTCCACAGCCGTGGTCACCGGCGATGTCACCCAGATCGACCTGCCGCCGGATAAGCCCTCCGGGCTGCGCGATGCGGTCGAGGTGCTCCACGAGGTGGATGGCGTCAGCTTCACCTTCTTCGCCGCCTCGGATGTCGTCCGCCACCCGCTGGTGCAGCGCATCGTCGAGGCGTACGATTCGCGGAGTCGCCAGATCGGCGGTCAGGGTACGGGCAAGGGACGCAAGTGAGCGAGTTCGAGCTGGCCTTCCAGCACGTCGCCGGGACGCCGGCGCCGGACACCGCGCAGGTGCAGCGCTGGCTTGCGCCGGTGCTCGATGCGCATGGTCGCGGCGGCGAACTCACCGTGCGCATCGTCGACGAGGACGAGTCCCGGGCGCTCAACCACGCCTATCGCGGGCGCGACAAGCCCACCAACGTGCTTTCCTTCCCCTGCGAGCTACCGCCGGGCCTGCCTCCCGAAGCGGCAGAGATCCTCGGCGATCTGGTCCTCTGCGCCCCGGTGGTGGCCCAAGAGGCCCGCGAACAGGGCAAACCGGAGGCGGACCACTGGGCGCACATGGTGGTCCACGGGGCCCTGCATCTGCTGGGCTACGATCACGAGGAGCCGGCGCAGGCCGAGCGGATGGAGGCCGAGGAGCGGCGCCTCCTCGCCGCGCTTGGGGTGCCGGACCCCTATTTAGAGCGTTGAAAGAGGTCATGCCCGACGGAGAAGCGAACAGTAGCAGCGGCGCTGGCGAGAGCGTCTCGTGGCGCGATCGCCTGCGCCGGCTGGTGACCCAGCCCGAACCTCGCTCGCGGGACGAGCTGGTCGAGCACCTGCGCCGCAGCCAGTCGCTCGGTCTGCTCGACGCCGACGCCCTGTCCATGATCGAGGGCGTGCTCCATGTTTCCGAGCTCCAGGCCCGCGATATCATGATCCCCCGCTCCCAGGTCACCACTGTGGCCCGGGATACCGAGCCGCGCGACCTGCTGCCGACCATCGTGCGCACCGGCTACTCGCGTTTCCCGGTCACCGGCGAGAGCAAGGACGACGTCATCGGGATCCTCCTGGCCAAGGACCTGCTGCGCCTCTTCCACGAGGAGGGGCACAACGGCTTCCGGCTGCGCGAGGTCCTGCGCCCGGTGCTGTTCATCCCCGAGAGCAAGCGGCTCGATGCGCTGCTCAAGCAGTTCCGCGAGAGCCGCAACCACATGTCCGTGGTGGTCGACGAGTATGGCGGTCTGGCCGGGATCGTCACCATCGAGGACGTGATCGAGCAGATTGTCGGCGAGATCGACGACGAGCACGACTTCGATGAGGATGCCCCCATCCTGGCCCGTGACGACGGCAGCTGGATCGTCAAGGCGGTCACGCCCATCGAGGCGTTCAACGAGGCCCTCTCCGCCGGACTCAAGGAGGACGACCTCGACACCGTCGGCGGCCTGGTGGCGCAGCGCTTCGGACACGTGCCGTGCCGCGGCGAGCGCATCGTCTTCGCCGGTTTCGAGTTCCGCGTCCTGCGCGCCGATCAGCGCCGCATCCACCTGCTGCGGGTCATGCCCGTGGGGAGCGAGGGCGATGACGACGGCTGAGCGTCTCGCTGCCGGGCGCGCCGGGGTGTTCGCCGCTGGCCTGGCCGGAGCCGGGCTGCCGCTGGCCTTCGCGCCGCTGGACTGGGCGCTGCTGGCGGTGCTCGCCCCGGCGGTGCTCTTTGCCGTGGCCGCGCTGGCACCGCGTCGGCGCGCCCTGCAGGCCGGCTACGCCTTCGGTCTGGGGCAGTTCGGCGTCGGTGTCTCCTGGGTGTTCGTCAGCATCAATGACTACGGCGGTGCCGGTCCGGCGCTCTCGGGGCTGGTCACCGTGGTGTTCGTCGCCTTTATGGCGCTGTTCCCCATGCTGGCGGTGGCCCTCGGGCGCGGTTTGGGGCGCGGTTTGGGGCGCGGCCCCGGGCTGCGCCTGCTGGTCACCCTGCCGGCGGCGTGGGTGGCGGTGGAGTGGCTGCGTACCTGGCTGTTCACCGGGTTCCCGTGGCTGTTCGTCGGCTACGCCGCCCTGGACACGCCGCTGGCCGGGCTGGCGCCGGTGATCGGTGTGCTCGGGCTGAGCGCCCTGCTGGTGTTGCTCGCCGGCGCCGCGGCGTGGCTGGTGACGGCCCCCGGGTGGCGGCGCGGGGCGAGCGTGGCGGCGCTGGCTGTGGCGGCGGTCGCCGCCGGGTTGGCAGCGGACCGGCCGTGGACCGAGGCCCAAGGCGAGCCGGTGCGCGCGGCGCTGATCCAGGGCAACTTCAGTCAGGACATCAAGTGGGATCCGGTGCAGCTCGAGCGCATCCAGAGCCGCTACGCTGAGCTGACCGCCGAGCACGCCGGGGCGGACCTGGTGGTCTGGCCGGAGACCGCCATACCGCGTCGCTTCGATACGGTACAGCCGTACCTGGAGCAGGTCGCCGAGCGGGTCCGCGAGGCCGGGGGGACGCTGGTGCTCGGCATCCCCTACCGGGAGTGGGCTCCGGACGGCGGGCAGTTGCACAACAGCGTGGTGGTCCTCGGCGAGCAGCGCGATGTCTACCACAAGCGCCACTTGGTCCCCTACGGCGAGTATGTCCCGTTCCGCGATCTCTTTGGTCGCAGCCTCGACTTCCTCGGCGCCCCGATGGCCGACTACAGCCCCGGGCCGCGCCCGGAGCCGCTGGCCGTCGATGATCGCCTGCGCCTGGGCGCCACGGTCTGCTATGAGGTGGCCTACCCCGTCGCCGTGCGGCGCACGGCGGGCGCGGTGGATCTGCTGGTGAACGTCAGCAACGACGCTTGGTTTGGCGATTCGTTGGCGCCCCATCAGCACCTGCAGAAGGCGCGCATGCGCGCGGCCGAGGCCGGGCGCTGGATGCTGCGCGCCACCAACACCGGGATCACCGCGGTGATCGGTCCCGACGGTGGGGTGGTGGAGCGACGGGCGCAGTTCGAGGTGGCCACCCTGGTTACCGAGGTGGAGCGGCGCAGCGGCGTCACCCCCTACGCCCGCATCGGCGATGGACCGCTGCTCGGGCTGCTCGCCGCCGCGCTGGTGCTGCCCGGTGGGCTGCGCTGGTACGCCCGGCGCCGGCGGGCCTCAGCCGCCGACTGACGCCAACCAAGGCAGGGCCACCGGCAGCAGGAAGGCGGTCACCAGTCCGGCCAGCCCCAGGCCCAAGCCGGCGAAGGCCCCGGCCGCGGCGCTGCTGCTGAACGCCTGCACCGTGCCGAAGCCGTGGGCGGACAGGCCCAGCGCCAGGCCGCGTGCCGCCTCATCGTGGATGCGCAGCAGGCGGAAGATCAGTGGTGCCATCAGACAGCCCAGCGCGCCGGTGATCAGCACCAGACCGGCGGTCAGTGACGGCAGCCCGCCCAGCCGCTCGGCAATGCCCATGGCGATTGGCGAGGTGACCGACTTGGGCGCCAGCGACAGCAGGGTCTCCCGCGAGGCGCCCAGTGCCGCCCCCACCCACACCGCCGACAGCGCCGCGGCCAGGCTGCCGGCCACCACCGAGACGGTGATCGGCAGCAGCAGTTCCCGGATGCGCGGCAGCTGATCGAACAGCGGCACGGCTAGGGCCACGGTGGCCGGGCCGAGCAGGAAGTGGATGAACTGAGCCCCTTCGAAATAGGTGTCGTAGTCGGTGCCGGTGAGCAGCAGGAAGGGGATGAGCAGGGCGGTGGCGATCAGTACCGGGTGGGCCAGCGGGGCGTTGCCCAGCCGTCGCCAGAGCGCCTGCCCGATCAGGAACGCCACCAAGGTGACCGTGAGCCCCAGCAGCGGGCTCTCGGCCAGGAAGGCCCAGATGTCCTGGAAATCCTCAGTCACCGTCGTCCTCCGCCCGACCAGCGCGCCCGCGGCGCAGCCAGCGCCACTGGAACAGCGCCGCGGTCACGGCCAGCGCCACCCCGGTGCTGACCACCAGCGCCGCGGTAATGGCCACGGCGTCCGTCTGCAGCCGCGGCAGGTGCAGGAGGATGCCCACCCCCGCTGGGATGAGCAGCAGCGCCAGGTAGCGCAGCAGCCCCTCGGCAGCGGTGCGCAGCCCCGTGGGGACGCGGCCCACGGCGATTAGCGTGGCGAACAGCAGGGCCAGGCCGATCACCGGGCCGGGCAGCGGCAAGCCGAAGAGCCGGGCGATGACCTCGCCGAGCAGCTGGAACCCGAGCAGCAGGGTCAGGCCGAGCAGCACTCGGGCGTCTCCGTCTGGCGCAGGGTCAGCACGGGCCAGCCGTTGCGCCGGGCCTCGCTGCGTAGGGTCTCGTCCGGATCCACGGCCACCGGGTGCTCGACATGACGCAGCAGCGGGAGGTCGTTGAGCGAATCGCTGTAGAACCACTTCTCGGCCCGCTCCAGCCCGCGCTCGCGCAGCCATGCGTCGACCACCCGGATTTTGCCCTCGCGGAAGGTCGGGGTGCCGGTGTGGCGGCCGGTGTAGCGGCCGTCGCGGCGCTCCGGCTCGGTGGCCAGCAGTGTGGGAACCCCCAGACGCTCGGCGATGGGCGCGGTGACGAAGCGGTTGGTGGCGGTGACGATGGCCAGGCGGTGCCCGGCGCGGCGGTGCTCGTCGAGCAAGGCCTCGGCGGCGGGCAGCACCAGCGGCTCGATCCACTCGCGGACGAAGTCGGCACGCCAGGCGTTCAGTTGCTCCTCCGGGTGCTCGGCCAGGGGGCTGAGGGCGAAGGCGAGGAAGGCGTCGATATCCAGTCGCCCCTCGATATAGTCCTGGTGGAAGCGCCGGTGGGTCTCGGCGAAGGCCTCGCTGTCCACGGCTCCGCGGGCTACCAGGTACTCGCCCCACAGGCTGTCGCTGTCACCGGCGATCAAAGTGTTATCCAGGTCGAACAGGGCGACGGACACTGCACCTCCTCCGGTTATCGGGTGGGTGGGGAGCGGGGATCAGGCGGGCCCGGCCCTGCGGCAACGTTGCCCGGGTTGCACCCCCTGTGAAAGAATAACATCGGCAATTTCCGCGTAGGGAGGCGTCTCCGGGTGGTCGATTCTGACGGCTTTCGGCCCAATGTCGGCATCATCGTCGCCAACGACGACGGCCAGGTGCTATGGGCTCGGCGGGCCGGAGAAGACGCCTGGCAGTTCCCGCAGGGCGGGGTCGAGGCCAACGAGACCCCGCTGGAGGCGCTCTACCGCGAACTGCGCGAGGAGATCGGCCTGACGCCTTCGGACGTGGCCGTGCTCGGTGCGACGCGCCGCTGGCTCCGTTACCGCCTGCCCCGCCGCATGATCCGGCGCCGTGGCAGCCGGTGTATCGGGCAGAAACAGATCTGGTTCCTGCTGCGCCTGCTCGCCGACGAGCAGCGGGTGCGCGTCGACCGGGTGCCGCGTCCCGAGTTTGACCGCTGGCGTTGGGTCGACTACTGGTATCCGGTCGACGAGGTCATCTTCTTCAAGCGCCAGGTCTACCGCCAGGCGCTGCAGGAACTTTCCGGCTGCCTGCAGGCCGGTGACTGGGCCGGAACCGGTACCGAGGGTGGCACCCCTGCAGCCATCCCGCCGGCGGCGCGGCGACGATTGCGATAGGGCGGGGCCCCATGCTGGAAATCCTCCACCGCGTCTCCCGGGAAGTGAACGCAGCGCCCAACCTGCGCCAGGGGCTGCGAATCATCGTCGAGCGGGTGGCCGACGCCATGGCGGTGGATGTCTGCTCGGTCTACCTCCTCGATGCCGCCCAGGGCGACTTCGTGCTCATGGACACCCGCGGACTCAACAGCGAGTCCGTGGGCCGTGTGCGGCTGACCTCCGCCGAGGGGCTGGTCGGCCTGGTCGCTGAGCGCGAGGAGCCGATCAACCTCAAGAACGCCCCGGCGCACTCGCGTTTTCGTTACTTCCCCGAGACCGGCGAGGAGCGCTACTCCTCTTTTCTCGGCGTGCCCATCATCCACTACCGTTCGGTGCTCGGCGTGCTCGTCGTCCAGCAGACGGAGCAGCGCCGCTTCGAGGAGAGCGAGGTCGCCTTCCTCGTCACCCTCGCCGCGCAGCTCGCGGGGGCCATCGCCCATGCTCGGGCCAGCGGCGGCATCCACGGTATTGGCGACGAGCCGGTGGCCGAGGACAGCCGCGCGCTGCGCGGACTGCCCGGGGCGCCCGGGGTGGCCATCGGTACGGCGGTGGTGCCCTACGCGCAGTCGGATCTCAATGCCATCCCCGACCGCGTCGCCACCGACCCGGAAGCCGAGGTGGCGGCCTTCGAGCAGGCGGTGGCGGAGGTCACGGCGGAGCTTCGCCAGCTCGGTCAGCAGATCTCCGCCTCGGTCACCGCCGACGAGCAGATGCTCTTCGACGTCTACCTGCGCATGCTCGAGGGCGACAGCCTGGTCAACGAGACCGTCGAGCGCATCCGCGCCGGCAACTGGGCGCCCGGGGCGCTGCGCCAGGTCATCGGTGAGCACGTGCAGGTCTTCGAGAACATGGACGACCCTTACCTGCGCGAGCGCTCGAGCGACATCCGCGATCTTGGCCGGCGGATCCTCGGGCGGCTGCGCGACGAGGGTGGCCGGGTCGAGGCCCTGCCCGATCAGGCCGTGCTGGTGGGCCACGAGGTGAGCGCCTCGCAGCTCGCCGAGATCCCCCACGACCATCTCGTCGGCGTCGTCTCGGCCACCGGCTCGCGCAACTCCCATGTGGCCATCCTCGCCCGGGCGCTGGGCATCCCCGCGGTGATGGGCGTCGACGACCTGCGCACCCGGCAGATGGACGGTCGGCCGGTGGTAGTGGATGGCTACGCCGGGCGCTTCTACGTCGACCCGACAGAGACCGTCGAGCATGAGTACCAGCGCCTGATCCGCGACGAGGCGGAGTTCACCGAGGGGCTTGAGGCGGTGCGTGACGAGCCGGCCACCAGCCCCGACGGGCGCACGATCGCCCTCTACGCCAATACGGGCCTGATCTCGGACATCAACCTGTCGCTGGCCGCCGGCTGTGACGGCATTGGACTGCACCGCACCGAGTTCCCGTTCCTGATCCGCGATCGCTTTCCCGGCGAGGAGGAGCAGGCCGATCTCTACCGCCGGGTGTTGGAGCAGTTCGCGCCGCAGCCGGTAACCCTGCGCACGCTGGACGTCGGCGGCGACAAGTCGCTGGCCTACTTCCCGATCGAGGAAGAGAACCCCTTCCTGGGCTGGCGCGGCATCCGCCTGACCCTGGACCACCCGGAGATCTTCCTTACGCAGCTGCGCGCCATGCTGCGCGCTGACGTGGGGCTGGGGAACCTGCAGATCCTGCTGCCGATGGTCAGCCGGCTCGAGGAGATCGCCGATGTGCGCCGGCTGCTGCTGCGTGCCCGCCAGGAGCTGGCCGAGGAGGGCATCCAGGCGCGCATCCCTCCGCTGGGCGTGATGATCGAGGTGCCGGCCACCATCTACCAGATCGATCGCTACTGCGATCAGGCCGACTTCCTCTCCCTCGGCTCCAATGACCTGACCCAGTATCTGCTGGCGGTGGACCGCAACAACAGTCGGGTTGCCGGGCTCTACGACGAGCTCCATCCGGCCGTGCTCGGGGCCGTGCGCCATGTGGCACAGGCGGCGCGGCGTCACGGCAAGCGCCTGACCGTCTGCGGCGGCATGGCCGGCGATCCGGCGGGGGCGATCCTGCTGGTCGGCTTCGGCATCGAGGGGCTGTCGATGAGCGTCTCGAGCCTGCTGCGCATCAAGTGGGTGGTGCGCCGGGTGCCGGTCGCCCGCGCTGCCGAGCTGGCCAACCGCGCCGTCGAGATGGACTCCCCCGAGGAGGTCCGGCGTATGCTGCGCCGCACGCTGGAGGAATACGAACTCGGCGGACTGATGCGCGCGGGCAAGTAAATCCTCGCAATTGACAATCACTCGCGTTCAAGGTGTGATGGTCCCTTGTCGGAGTGATCGGGGGCCTGCCATGTACGTCTGTATCTGCAACGCCGTAACCGAGCGGCAGATCCGCGAGGCAGTGGCCTGCGGGTGCGCCTCCATGCGCGAGCTGCGCACACGGCTGGGGGTGGCCGGTTGCTGCGGCAAATGCGGCCCCGAGGCGCGGCAGCTGCTCGGCGAGTGCGCCGACTGCCCGCTGGAGCGGCGTGCTGCCGGTTCGACCGGGCCGGAACCGGTGACAGTGGAGCCGCCTGCCCCCCGGGCGGCCGCCGGATCGACAGACGCTGCGCCCGGGCCTTGATAGAATCAACCACGGTTACATTCAGGAACGCGTTCACAAGGGGGCGCCATGGCAAGTGACAAGAAGGTCATCGAATACCTCAACGGCGGGCTCAAGAAAGAGCTCACGGCGATTAACCAGTACTTCCTCCACTCCCGCCTGGCGTACGACTGGGGCTTCGACAAGCTCGGCGCCAAGGAGTACGAGGAGTCCATCGAGGAGATGCAGCACGCCGACCAGTTCATGCAGCGTATCCTCTTCCTCGGTGGCCTGCCCAACCTCCAGGAGCTGGAGAAGCTCAAGGTCGGCGAGAACGTGCGTGAGATGCTCGAGGCGGACCTGGCCGGTGAGCACGACAGCCTGGCCTACTACCGCGAGGCGGCGGCGTATTGCGAGTCGGTGCAGGACTACGCCTCGCGCGACCTGTTCACCAGCCTGATCGCCGACGAGGAGGGCCACGCCGACTGGCTCGAGACGCAGATCAAGCTCATGGACCAGCTCGGCGAGGCCAGCTATCTGCAGATGCAGATGGTTGCGGCTAACGAAGGCGAGGGCGAAGGCGAGGGCTGAGCCCGCCGCCTAGCGGATCGCTGCTGCACGGGACCCCGTCGGCGACGCCGGCGGGGTCCCGTGCGCTTGGGGGTGTCTAGAAGGGCTTGACCACGGCGAGGACGACCACCGAGATCAGGATCAGTACGGGCAACTCGTTGAAGACCCGGTACCAGACATGGCTGCGCTCGTTGCGGTCGTCGGCGAAGGCCTGCAGGAGCTGGCCACAGTACAGGTGGTAGGCGATCAGCAGGGTGACCAGGGCCAGCTTGGTCAGCATCCACCCCTCGTTGAGCAGCTGCGGGAACAAGACCAGCATCCAGATGCCCAGGCCCACGGCGACAATCGCGCTCGGGTTCATGATCCCGCGGTAGAGCTTGCGCTCCATGACCTTGAAACGCTCGTTGCTGATCTCGTCCTCGGCCATGGCGTGGTAGACGAACAGCCGGGGCAGGTAGAACAGGGCCGCGAACCAGGTCACGATCGCGATAACGTGGAAGGCTTGGATCCAGATGTACAGCACGACGGGTCCTCCTGACGTTTGGATAGGGGCGGCGTCTCGCTCGGCGCCGGCTCCGCGCGTATTGTAGGCCCTGCCCGCGTGGCGGCGGGAGCCCATGCGGCTATCAGTAACCGGAAACCAGGGGGAGAGGAAAGACCCATGATCGAAGTAGGCATTGTCGGCGGTACCGGCTATACCGGCATGGAGCTGCTGCGCCTGGTCGCGCGCCACCCCGGGCTGCGGCTGGCGGAGATCACCTCGCGGGCCGAGGCCGGTACCCGGGTGGACGAGCTTATGCCGGCGCTCGAGGGGGTGGTCGACAATGTCTTCACCGCGCCCGACACCGAGCGTCTGAGCCGCTGCGATGTGGTCTTCTTCGCAACGCCCAACGGGATTGCCATGGAGTCGGCGCCGGCGCTGCTCGAGGCCGGCTGCCGGGTGATCGACCTAGGGGCCGACTTCCGGCTGCGCGACCCGGCGGTCTGGAACGAGTGGTACGGCATGGCCCACAGCTGTCCCGAGCTGCTTGAAGAGGCCGTTTACGGCTTGCCCGAGCGCTACCGCGACGCCCTGCCGGCGGCGCGGCTGGTGGCCAATCCGGGCTGCTACCCCACGGCCGTGGCCCTGGGGCTGCTGCCGCTGCTCGAGGTCGGTGCGCTCGGTGATGGACCGGTGGTCGCCGACTGCAAGTCCGGTGTCTCCGGTGCCGGCCGGGCGGCCAAGGTGGCCACCCTCTTCTGCGAGGCCAACGAGGGCTTCAAGGCTTACGGCGCCAGCGGCCACCGCCACCTGCCGGAGATCGAGCAGACCCTGGCGCAGACCGCCGGGGCACCGGTGGATGTGACCTTCGTCCCCCATCTGGTGCCGATGACCCGTGGCATGCAGGCCACCCTGCACGTGGCCGTGGATCGTCCGCTGGACGAGCTCGAGGCCCTTTACCGGCAGCGCTACGCCGAAGAGCCCTTCGTCCGCCTCGTCGGCCGCGGCGCCCATCCGGAGACGCGCTGGGTCCGGGGCACCAACGACTGTCGCATCGGCCTGCACCAGCCGCCGGGGCGCAGCGACCGGGCGGTGATCCTCTCGGTGATCGACAATCTCACCAAGGGGGCGGCCGGGCAGGCGGTCCAGAACCTCAATCTGATGTTCGGCCTCGACGAGACCGCCGGGCTGGAGGGGTTGGCCTACGTGCCCTAGGGGCCGGTTTGACCTGGCGGGTAGGCGCCTACAAAATGCATGTTATCCGCTAGGGGCCTGTCGGCCCCGGCGTCCACCTGCGGAGGGACCACCCATGAGCGATATCGCCGAGCCCGAGACCCACGCCCCGGCCGACGATCAGCTGCTGATCTTCACCGATGCCGCCGCGGACAAGGTCCGCGAGCTGCTCCAGGATGAGCAGGGCGGTGACGTGAAGCTGCGCGTGTTCATCACCGGCGGCGGCTGTTCCGGCTTCCAGTACGGTTTTACCTTCGACGAGACCGTCGAGGAGGGCGATACCATCATCGAGAAGCGCGGGGTGCAGATCGTCGTTGACCCGGTCAGCGGCATCTATCTGCAGGGCGCGGAGGTCGATTTCTCCAGTGGCCTTGAGGGCGAGCAGTTCATCATCCGCAACCCCAACGCCACCACCACCTGTGGTTGCGGCTCCTCGTTCTCCATCTGAGCCGCGCCGCCGGGGTCACGGTGCGTAGACGCCGCCCAGAACGGCGGGGCGCCGTGCTCCGGTGACCGACGGCAGGTTGCCGGGGTGGCCGTGGAGGCGGGCCCAGGCCAGCCAGGCGAAAGCGGCCGCCTCCACGTAGTCCGGGTCCATACCCAGCACTGCCGTGCTGGCCACGTCCGCCCCCGGGCAGTGCGCCTGTAGCCGTCTCATCAGGTGCTCGTTGCGGGCCCCGCCGCCGCAGACCCGTACCCGGCGCGGGGTGCCCCCTCCCGCGTGCAGCGCATCGGCCACGGTGCTGGCTGTCAGCTCCGCCAGGGTGGCCTGGACGTCCACCGGCTCCTCGGTGCCCTGGCAGTGCTTCAGCAGCCAGGCCGCGTTGAAGTACTCGCGGCCGGTGCTCTTCGGAGCCGGCCGGGCGAAGTAGGGGTCGCTGCGCAGCCGCGCCAGGAGCGCGGCATCCACGCGGCCGCTGGCCGCCCAGGTGCCGTCGGCGTCGAAGGGCGCGCCCAGGTGGCGGCGCGCCCAAGCGTCGAGCAGCGTGTTGGCCGGCCCGCTGTCGAAGCCGATCACCGGGCCGCCGTCGGCCGGTAGCAGGGTCAGGTTGGCGATCCCGCCCAGGTTGACCACCGCGACCGCCTCATCCTGCTGCCCCCAACAATGCGCATGGAAGGTGGGCGCCAGCGGTGCGCCGTGCCCGCCTTCGGCAATATCCCGGCGGCGGAAGTCAGCCACCACCGGTAGCCCGGTGCGGCTGGCGATACGGTTCGGGTCGCCGAGTTGCAGGCTGTGTCCCGGCTCCCCGGTGGTGGGGTCCGGCCCCTGGTGCCAGACGGTCTGGCCGTGGCAGCCGACGGCGTGCACCGGCAGCTCGGCGGGAGCCTGCTGCCGCAGCGCCGCCGCGGCTGCGGCGAAGGCTTCTGCCAGGCGCCGGTCCAGCTCGCAGAGCCGGTGCAGCGGCGTCTCTGCGCCGACCTCGTGGACCGCAGCGGCGAGGGCGTCGTTCAGCGGGCTCCAGGCGCTGGCGACAATATCGCCCACCGCGCCGTCGGCACCCAGGCGGAGCAGCGCGGCGTCGATGCCGTCGACACTGGTACCCGACATCAGGCCGATGTAGCCTCCCTCGGCGCCACGTTCGCTCAACGGCGCTCCTCACCGCTGGCCAGCTGGATGTCCGCCGACGACTCGCCGCGCAGGCTCGCCAGCAGCGGCGCGGCGTGCTCGCGGAAGGCGCTGCGATGCTCGTCGGGCAGCGGCTCGGCGCGGGGCAGGTCCACGGTTACCGGGTTGCGGTGGCGGCCGTTGTCGATGAACTCGTAGTGCAGGTGCGGGCCAGTGGCCTGCCCGGTGGCCCCCACGTAGCCGATGACCTCGCCGCGCTGGACGCGGTCGCCCACGCTCAGGCCCGAGGCGTAGCGCGACAGGTGGGCGTACAGGGTCTGGTAGCGTTCGCCGTGGCGCAGGGTGATCACCCGGCCGTAGCCCCCGTTGCGGCGGCGCTCCACCACGCGCCCGTCGGCGGCGGCGCGCACCGGTGTGCCGGTGGGCGCAGCCAGATCCACGCCCAGGTGGGGCCGGCGCACGCCGAGGATCGGGTGGCGGCGATTGCGATCGAAGTGGGAGCTGATTCGCTCGAAATCCAGGGGGTAGCGGGTGAAGGTCCGCGCCAGGCTGGTGCCGTCCGGGGTGTAGAAGCTCACCCGGCCGTCCGGGTCCTCGAAGCGCAGCGCCTCCAGCGTCTTGCGGGCGCCTTCCAGGCGCATCGCCTTGAGGCGCTTGCGCAGCGTCTGCCCATCGGGGCCAAGGGTGCGCTCGTAGAGCACGGAGAAGGTGTCGCCGCTACGCAGGTCCCGCCCCAGGTCGATGTCGCCATCGAGAACCCGGGCGAGCTGCATGATCATCCGATCGTCCAAGCCGGAACGGCGGGCGGAGAGAAACAGCGAGCCCTCAATCGTCCCCTCGACCTGGCGCAGTTCGCGCTCCAATTCCCGGGGCACGGTCTTCGCCTCGAAGCCGTCATCGCCGCGGCGGACGAGCAGCTTCTGCTCGGGGTCCATGGCGAAACGCACCCCGGCCAACGTCCCCTCGTCGTCGCGCAGCAGGGTCAGGGTCTGTCCCGGGCGCAGGCGCGTGAGCGCGGACTCGGCGGGCTCGCCGGCGTTGAGGATGCGCTGCACGTCACCGGCGGTGTGCCCGGCCCGGGAGAGGATGCGAGCAAAACTGTCGCCGGAGCGGACCGTGACCTCGTGTTCCTCCAGCTCTGGGCGTACGTCGGCCCGCGCGGCCTCGTCTTCCCTTTCGGTCGAGGCCGGCAGCGGATCGCTTTCGTCGGCTGCAGGGGCGAGCGCCAGGGTGGTCAGTCGGCCGGCCGGCGCCTCCTCAAGGCCGTTGGCGTTGTCCGTGCGCGTGCCTGCGGTGGCCGGTGCGGCCTCGGCGGGGGGCAGCACCAGTTCGGAGTCGGCTGGGGACCCTTGCGGGGACGGTGAGCCATCCATCCAGAGCCAGATCAGGACGGCGGCGGCGCTCGCGCTGCCGGTGATGGCAGCGATGCGCAGCACGGGGCGGCGGTGCCGGCGGCGTCGGCCCGTCGCGGGCCGGCGGCCCTTGAAATCGAGCTCGGTCAGTCGGGTCTGCACGGGGCTAGGCTCCAGTCGGCGCTTCGCGGGATCGGTCCCGGGCGAGCGTGCGCGGCAGCCACTGACGCGGCGCCGGGCTCGGCCACAATCCGGGGGTTACGGTACAATACGCGATTTTACATAGTGATGGGCAGGGGGCGAGGCATGACGAAGGAAGATGCACGGGCGCTGATCCGGCGCGGGGTCGAGGAGATCATCCCGGAGGCGGAGCTCGAAGAGCGCCTGGAGTCGGGCAAGCGGCTGCGCATTAAGGCCGGCTTCGATCCCACCGCGCCGGATCTTCACCTCGGCCACACGGTGCTGATCAACAAGCTTCGGCAGTTTCAGGACCTCGGTCACGAGGTCTTGTTCCTGATCGGCGATTTCACCGCCACCATCGGGGATCCGAGCGGCAAGAGCGCCACCCGGCCGGCGCTGACCCCGGAGGAGGTGCGAGAAAACGCGCGTACCTACGAGGAGCAGATCTACGCCATCCTCGATCCGGAGCGCACGCGGCTGGTGTTCAACTCCGATTGGATGGGCACCATGCAGGCTGGGGATCTGATCCAGCTCGCCTCCCGCTACACCGTCGCGCGCATGCTCGAGCGCGACGACTTCCACCAGCGCTACCAGGCCGGTTCGGCGATTGCGATCCACGAGTTCCTCTACCCCCTGATCCAGGGCTACGACTCGGTGGCGCTGGAGGCCGATTTCGAACTGGGAGGCACGGATCAGCGCTTCAATCTGCTCGTCGGCCGCGAGCTCCAGCGTCAGTTCGGGCAGAAGCCGCAGACGGTGATGACCATGCCCCTGCTCGTCGGTCTCGATGGTCACAAGAAGATGTCCAAGTCGCTGGGCAACTACGTGGGTGTGAAGGAGTCCGCGGAGGACATCTACGCCAAGCTGATGTCCATCTCGGATGAGCTCATGTGGCGTTATTTCGAGCTCCTTAGCCTGCGCCCCTGGGATGAGGTCGAGGCGATGCAGCGCCGCATTAGCGAGGAGGGGATGAACCCGCGGGATGCCAAGGACGCCCTGGCCTTCGAGCTGGCCGAGCGCTTCCGCGGGCGGGCGGAGGCCGAGCGGGCGCGTGAGGCCTTCGTCGCGCGGTTCCGGCACGGCGCCGTCCCGGAGGATGTGCCGCACGTCACCCTGTCCTATGATGAGCAGGGCGGGATCGGCATCGCCACGGCGCTCAAGGAGGCGGGGTTGGTCGGCTCGACCTCCGAAGGGCTGCGCATGGTCCGACAAGGGGCGGTGCGGGTCGACGGTGAGCGCGTGGAAGATCCCAAGGCGCGCCTGGAGGCCGGCGTCGGGTGCCTCTTGCAGGTGGGCAAGCGTCGGTTTGCGCGGGTCAGTGAAAAAGGGGC
>NZ_JAJNRE010000027.1:0-22240 GCF_022228025.1 Halorhodospira sp. 9622
GTAAAGTAGCCATGGCGACCGCAGCGGCAACACAGAACCAGCGTATCCGGATCCGGCTGAAGGCGTTCGATCACCGTCTGATCGATCAGTCCGCCCGGGAAATCGTGGATACCGCGAAGCGGACCGGGGCCCACGTCTGTGGCCCCATCCCGCTTCCGGTCAAGAAGGAGCGGTTTACCGTGCTGACCTCGCCGCACGTCAATAAGGACGCGCGGGACCAGTACGAGATCCGCACCCACAAGCGGCTGATGGACATCATCGACCCGACGGACAAGACGGTCGACGCGCTGATGAAGCTCGACCTGGCCGCCGGTGTCGACGTTCAGATCAAGCTCTACTGACACGTCGAGCCGCCGTATCGACAACGACCGGCGGTGACCGGCGCTCCGGCCGGCAAGCGGCGGGCCGCCCCGCAGGGGCTGCGCGCCGTGCGCCCGCCGGAGTCTATTCGTTCCCGGTGAGCTAGATCCGGGCAGAGAGATTTTGAGGAGACGCGGACGATGGCAATTGGAATCGTCGGTCGCAAGCGCGGCATGACGCGTGTTTTTACCGAAGAAGGGGGCTCGATCCCGGTGACCGTCGTCGAGGCGGACCCGAATCGCGTCACCCAGGTGAAGACCGAGGAGAGTGACGGCTACCGCGCCGTGCAGGTGACCGCCGGCCGGCGCAAGCCGCAGCGCGTGCGCAAGCCCGAGGCGGGGCATTTCGCCCGCGCCGGGGTCGAGGCCGGCCGCGGCGTGTGGGAGTTCCGGCTGGACAAGGGCCAGCGCGCCACGGACGAGGAGCTGCCGGAGGCCGGTGCCTCCATCGAAGTGGGCAGCTTCGAGGCCGGCCAGAAGGTCGACGTCACTGGCACCAGCAAGGGCCGGGGCTTCGCGGGTACGGTGCGTCGACATAACTTCCGGGCCCAGCGCAACACCCACGGCAACTCGAAGTCGCACCGGGTCCCGGGCTCCATCGGCCAGTGCCAGAGCCCCGGGCGCGTGTTCAAGGGCAAGAAGATGGCCGGGCAGATGGGCAATCGGCGCGCCACCGTCCAGAACCTGGAGGTCGTGCGCGTGGATAGCGAGCGCAACCTGCTGCTCATCCGGGGTGCTGTCCCCGGGGCCGTCGGCAGCGACCTGATCGTCCGTCCGGCGAGCAAGGCGTAAGAGGTGACAGGGGGAGCCATGGAGCTCAAGCTCAGTAACGAAAAGGGCGAAGCGGCAGGCCAGCTCGAGGTCTCGGATCAGACCTTCGACGCGCCGTTCCGCGAATCGCTCGTCCACCAGGTGGTTACCGCCCACCTCGCCGGGGCGCGTGCCGGGACCAAGGCACAGAAGACGCGCAGCGAGGTCGCCGGCGGTGGCAAGAAGCCCTGGCGTCAGAAAGGCACGGGCAACGCGCGTGCCGGCACCATCCGCAGCCCGCTGTGGCGCGGCGGCGGCCAGACCTTCGCGGCTAAACCGCGGGACTTCTCGCAGAAGGTCAACCGCAAGATGTACCGCGGCGCCATGCGCTCGATCCTGTCCGAGCTGGCCCGCCAGGACCGCCTGGTGGTCGTCCAGCAGCTGACGGTCGACGCGCCCAAGACCCAGGCGCTCAAGGCGCGCCTGGACGGGCTCGGCGTGAGCGAGGGGTTGATCGTGGTCGACGAGATCGACACCAACCTCGAACTTGCCGCCCGTAACCTGCCGCGCCTGGGCGTGGTTGACGCCGCCGGCGTCGATCCGGCGAGCTTGGTCGGCGCCGAGCGGGTGGTGATCACCGAGTCCGCCATCCGCCGTGTCGAGGAGTGGCTGTCATGAACCAGGAAAGACTCTATACCGTGCTTCGTGGCCCGCACATCTCCGAGAAGAGCACGGTCATCGCCGACGGCGCCGGCCAGGTGGTCTTCCAGGTGGCGCCCGACGCCAACAAGAAGGAAATCAAGGCCGCCGTCGAAAAGCTGTTCGATGTGCAAGTCACCGGCGTGCGCACGGTCAACGCCAAGGGCAAGCGCAAGCGCTTCGGCATGATCCGTGGCCGCCGCCGGGATTGGAAGAAGGCATACGTCACCCTCGCCGAGGGACAGGACATCGACTTCCTCGGTGGGGAGTAAGGAGAGCCAGTCATGGCACTAGTCAAGAGCAAGCCGACGTCTCCGGGCCGGCGCTTCGTCGTCAAGACGAAAGACGCCCGGCTGCACCAGGGTGGGCCTTATGAGCCCCTGGTGGTGCAAAAGACCAAGTCCGGCGGGCGCAACAGCGACGGCCGCATCACCACGCGCCATCGTGGCGGTGGTCACAAGCAGCGCTACCGCCTGATTGACTTCAAGCGGAACAAAACCGGGGTGCCGGGCAAGGTCGAACGACTCGAGTACGACCCGAATCGTTCCGCGAATATCGCTCTGGTCCTTTATCAAGACGGCGAGAGAAGGTATATTATCGCGCCTCGTGGCGTTGAACCTGGCTCGCCGATCCAGAGCGGGCGCGACGCCGCCATCAAGCCGGGCAACGCCCTGCCGCTGCGCAACATCCCGGTCGGTACGCAGGTGCACTGCGTCGAGCTCAAGCCCGGTAAGGGGGCGCAGCTCGCCCGCTCAGCCGGTGCCAGCGTGCAGATCGTCGCCCGCGAAAGCGGTATGGCGACCCTGCGCCTTCGCTCAGGCGAGATGCGCCGCGTTCCCGCCGACTGCATGGCGACGGTGGGCGAGGTTGGCAACGCCGAGCACAGCCTGCGCAACCTCGGCAAGGCGGGCGCCAAGCGCCACCTGGGCGTGCGTCCGACCGTCCGTGGTGTCGCCATGAACCCGGTTGATCACCCGCACGGCGGCGGCGAGGGCCGCACCGCAGGCGGGCGTCACCCGGTCTCGCCGTGGGGTATGCCCACCAAGGGGCATAAGACCCGCAAGAACAAGCGCACCGATAAGTACATCGTGCGCCGACGGAAGCGTTGAGGGGTAAAGAATCGTGCCACGCTCGACCAAGAAAGGGCCGTTCATCGACCACCACCTGCTGAAGAAGGTGGAAGAGGCGAATGCCAACAACAGCAAGCGGCCGATCAAGACCTGGTCGCGTCGCTCGGTGGTGATGCCGGATATGGTCGGGCTCACCATCGCCATCCACAACGGGCGCCAGCATGTTCCCGTGCTGATCAACGAGAACATGGTTGGCCACAAGCTGGGCGAGTTTGCGGCGACGCGTACCTTCCGCGGCCACGCCGCGGACAAGAAGTCGAAGCGATAACGGGAGCGCGCCATGGAGACCCAAGCAAAACTGCGTTTCTCGCGTGTCTCGCCGCAAAAGGCCCGGCTTGTTGCCGATCAGATTCGCGGGCTGCCGGTGGACGACGCGCTGCGGACCCTCGAGTACAGCCCGCGCAAGGCCGCGGAGATCGTGCGTAAGGTGCTCGAGTCGGCGGTTGCGAACGCAGAGCACAATGATGGTGCCGACATCGACGAGCTGCGCGTAGCGCGGATCATGGTCGATGAGGGCCCGACGATGAAGCGAATTCAGCCGCGCGCCAAAGGGCGTGCCAACCGAATCCTCAAGCGGACCAGCCACATTACCGTGGCGGTCGCCGAGGACTGAAGCGGATCAAGCGAGAGAGGCCGGCATGGGAAACAAGACCCATCCCACGGGGTTTAGGCTGGGCGTCACCGAAGACTGGCGTTCCATGTGGTACGCCGATAGCGCGAACTTCGGCAAGTACCTCAACACCGACCTGGAGGTGCGGGAGTTCATTCGTGAGCGCCTGAAGAACGCCTCCGTGAGTCGCATCCAGATCGAGCGCCCGGCGAAGAACGCCCTGGTTACGATCCATACCGCCCGCCCGGGCATCGTGATCGGCAAGAAGGGTGAGGACATCGATCGGCTTCGCGGTGAGGTGGCGGCCCGGATGGGCGTGCCGGTGCACATCAATATCGAGGAGATCCGCAAGCCGGAGGCCGACGCCAACCTGGTGGCCGAGGGCATCGCCGGGCAGCTGGAGCGCCGCGTCATGTTCCGGCGGGCCCTCAAGCGGGCTGTCGGCAACGCCCAGCGCGTCGGCGCCCAGGGGATCAAGGTGCAGGTTTCGGGGCGGCTGAACGGCTCCGAGATCGCCCGGACCGAGTGGTATCGCGAGGGCCGCGTGCCGCTGCACACCCTCCGTGCGGACATCGACTACGGCTTTGCCGAGGCGATGACCACGTACGGCGTCATCGGTGTGAAGGTCTGGATCTTCAAGGGCGAGATCATCGACACCGACAACGAAGGGGCCCCTGCCGAGCGCGTCAAGCGCGCCGCGGCTGCCCAGGGCTGAGCGGACGGGAGCGCGTAAGCGATGTTACAGCCGAAACGGACCAAGTACCGCAAGAAGCAAAAGGGCCGCTGCTCGGGCCTCGCGACCCGCGGTGATCGCGTGAGCTTCGGCGAGTTCGGCCTCAAGGCAACCACTCGCGGACCCATCACCTCGCGGCAGATCGAGGCCGCGCGGCGTGCGATCAACCGCTACATCCGCCGCGGCGGCAAGATCTGGATCCGGGTCTTCCCGGATAAGCCGGTCACTGAAAAGCCGCTCGAGGTCCGGATGGGCAAGGGCAAGGGCAACGTGGATCACTGGTGCGAGCCGATCGCGCCCGGTCGCGTCCTCTATGAGATCGAGGGCGTGTCCGAGGAAGTCGCCCGCGAGGCCTTCCGGCGCGCGGCGGCGAAGCTGCCGGTGAAGACCACCTTCGTGAACCGGACGGTGATGTGATGAAGGCGAGCGAGCTGCGCGAAAAGAAAACCGAGGAACTCGAGAACGAGCTGCTCGAGCGCCGCAAGGAACAGTTCAATCTGCGGATGCAGAAGGCCAGCGGTCAGCTGGCCCGGACCGATCAGCTCGGCAAGGTGCGCCGCGACGTCGCGCGCATCAAGACCGTGCTCAACGAGCGTAAGCGTGCGGAGCGGCAGGCATGAGTGAAGAGAAAAACACCCGCACCGTGAACGGGCGCGTGGTCAGCAACAAGATGGACAAGACCCTCACCGTGCTGGTCGAGCGCCGCGTGAAGCACCCGCTGTACGGCAAGTTCATCCGGCGGTCGACCAAGCTCCACGCCCACGATGAGCAAAACGAGGGGCGCGAAGGCGACTGGGTCTCCATCCAGGAGTGCCGTCCGCTGTCGAAGAACAAGACCTGGCGGCTGGTGAAGGTGCTGGAGCGGGCCGCGAGCTAAGCGCGCGGAAGTGCCCCGCAAGGGGGCGAGCAAGAACAAGAGCGGGTGAAGCGTCATGATCCAGATGGAAAGCCTCCTCAAAGCGGCGGACAACAGCGGCGCCCGGCAGGTGCAGTGCATCAAGGTGCTGGGCGGCTCCAAGCGCCGCTATGCGGGGATTGGTGATATCGTCAAGGTCAGCGTCAAGGACGCGATCCCGCGGGGGCGCGTCAAAAAGGGCGAGGTCTACAACGCTGTAGTCGTCCGCAGCAAGCGAGGCGTGCGCCGGGCCGACGGGTCGAAGATCCGTTTTGACGGCAACGCGGCGGTGCTGCTGAACAACAATCTGCAGCCGATCGGCACGCGTGTCTTTGGCCCGGTGACCCGTGAGCTGCGCAACGAGCGCTTCATGCGGATCATTTCCCTGGCGCCCGAAGTACTGTAGGCGAGGTCATCATGCGCAAGATTCGTACGGGCGACGAGGTCATCGTCATCGCCGGAAAAGACAAGGGGCGTCGTGGCCGGGTGTCCCGGGTGATCCCCGACAAGGACCGCGTTGTCGTCGAGAACGTCAACATGGTCAAGCGGCACACGCGCGGGAACCCGATGCAGGGCACCACCGGCGGGATTATCGAGAAAGAGGCACCGATCCACATCTCGAATGTGGCGATCTACAACCCCGAGACGGAGCAGGCCGATCGCGTCGGCGTCCGCTGGGAGGGGGATCGCAAGGTGCGTTATTTCAAGTCCAACCAGCAGCTGATTGACGCCTGAGGGGGCTGGAATGGCGACGTTGCGAAAGCTTTATCAGGAAGAGGTCACTCCGGCCCTGCAGGAGCGATTCGGGTACCAGAACGTGATGCAGGTGCCCCAGCTGCAGAAGATCGTGATCAACATGGGGCTGGGTGAGGCCACCAAGGACAAGAAGATCCTGGAGGCCGCGCAGGAGGACCTGGCCAAGATCAGCGGGCAGAAGCCGATCGTCACGCGGGCGCGCAAGTCCGTGGCGGGCTTCAAGATCCGTGAGGGCTGGCCGATCGGCTGCAAGGTCACGCTGCGCCGCGAGCGGATGTACGAGTTCCTCGAGCGCTTCATCCACGTGGCGGCCCCGCGGGTCCGCGACTTCCGTGGGTTCTCGCCGCGGTCGTTTGACGGGCGCGGTAACTACAACCTCGGTATCCGGGAGCAGCTGATCTTCCCGGAGATCGACTACGACGAAATCGATCGGGTGCGCGGCATGGACATCACGGTGTCCACCACCGCTCGCACCGACGCGGAAGGGAAGGCCCTGCTCGAAGGGTTCGGCTTCCCCTTCCGGACCTAACGTCCAGAGGAGCAGCGCAGATGGCCAAGAACTCCATGGTTGAGCGCGACCGAAAGCGCCGCAAGCTGGCACAGAAGTACGCTGCCAAGCGTGAGCGGCTCAAGGCGATTATCGACAGCCCTGAGTCGAGCGTCGAGGAGCGCTTCGAAGCGCAGCTCAAGCTACAGCAGATCCCGCGCAACGCCAGCCCCGTGCGCCAGCGTAACCGCTGCGCCAAGTCGGGCCGGCCGCGGGGGTATTACCGCAAGTTCGGGCTGGCCCGCAATGAGCTGCGTCGGGCGGCCATGAACGGCGAGATCCCGGGCCTGACCCTCTCGAGCTGGTAAGGGGATAGACGATGAGCATGACCGATCCCATTGCCGACATGCTGACCCGGGTACGGAACGCGCACCACGCCGAGAAGGCGGACGTGCGTATGCCGTCCTCGAAGCTCAAGCGGGCGATTGCCGCCGTCCTCCAAGAGGAGGGCTACATCGAGGGTTACCGCGAGGTCGGGGAAGAGAAAAAGCCGGTCCTGGAGGTCACGCTCCGGTACCACGAGGGTCAGCCGGCAATCCGCGAAATCCAGCGTTACAGCCGGCCGGGTCTGCGGGTCTACCGCGGTCGTGACGAGCTGCCGCGCGTGCGCAATGGGCTGGGCACCGCCATTATCTCCACGTCCAAGGGCGTGATGAGCGATGGTCAGGCCCGCGCGCAGGGGCACGGCGGCGAGGTACTCTGCTGGGTCTTCTAGACAGGACGGGCAATCATGTCGAGAGTCGCAAAGGCACCCGTGGAGGTCCCCTCCGGCGTGGAGGTGACGCTCCAGGGTAACGACATTCAGGTCAAGGGCCCCAAGGGCCAGATGGCGTGGCGCTGCCACCGCCTGGTTTCTCTGAATCAGGAGGACGGCACGCTCACCTTCGAGCCCCGGCAGCAGAGCACCCGCGCGGTGGCGCTGACCGGTACGACGCGGGCCCTGGTGAGCAACATGGTGATCGGCGTCAGCGAGGGATTCGAGCGTCGCCTCGAACTCAAGGGCGTCGGGTACCGGGCGCAGGTCCAGGGCAACACCCTGCACCTCACGCTCGGGTTCTCGCACCCGGTGTACCACGAGATCCCCGAGGGCGTAACGATCGAGTGCCCCTCGCAGACGGAGGTCGTGGTCAAGGGCGCCGACAAGCAGCAGGTTGGCCAAGTGGCCGCCCAGATCCGAGGCTATCGCCCGCCGGAGCCCTACAAGGGCAAGGGTGTACGCTACGCCGACGAGCGGGTGGTCCTCAAAGAAGCCAAGAAGAAGTAGGCGGTGGGGACGAAGATGGACAAGAACACAGCACGCATGCGGCGCGCGCGCAAGAGCCGCGGGCGCATCCGCGACGCCGGTGCCTACCGGCTCTCGGTCCACCGCACGCCGCGCCATATCTACGCACAGGTGCAGCAGCCGGACGGCGCGAAGACCCTGGCGGCTGCTTCCACGGTGGAGCCCTCCCTGCGTCAGCGCAGCGAGGGGACCGGCAACGTGAGCGCCGCCCAAGAGGTGGGCCGGCTGATCGCCGAGCGCGCCAAGGCGGCCGGCGTCGAGCAGGTGGCATTCGATCGTGCCGGCTACCAGTACCACGGCCGCGTGCAGGCGCTGGCCGAGGCCGCGCGTGAAGCCGGACTGAAGTTTTAGGCTAGGGGCTAAGAAGCTATGGCGAACGGTGAACAAACCGGCGCGGACGGGCTCCGCGAAAAGCTGATCACGATCAACCGCGTGGCGAAGGTGGTCCAGGGCGGCCGCCAGTTCGGCTTCACGGCGCTGACCGTGGTCGGTGACGGCGAGGGGCGAGTCGGGTTCGGTTACGGCAAGGCCCGCGAGGTCCCCGCAGCGATCCAGAAGGCAATGGAGCGGGCGCGCGGCGGGATGCGCACCGTGCCGCTGGATGGCCCGACCCTGCGCTACCCGGTGACGCACTTCCACGGGTCGAGCAAGGTCTTCATGAAGCCGGCCTCGCCGGGTACCGGCATTATCGCCGGCGGCGCCATGCGCGCGGTCTTCGAGGTGCTCGGCGTGCAGGACGTGCTGGCCAAGTCGGTCGGCTCGCGCAACCCGATCAACGTGGTGCGCGCCACGGTCGACGGGCTGGCCTCGATGGACTCCCCCGAGGCAGTCGCTGCCCGGCGGGGCAAGAGTGTCGAAGAGATTACGGGCTGATCATGGCTAACCAGAAGAAGCTCCAGGTAACGCTGCGGCGCAGCGTCCACGGCCGGCTGCAGAAGCACCGCCAGTGCGTGCGCGGCCTCGGCCTGCGCCGGATGCACCAGACCGTCCTGGTCGACGACACCCCGGAGAATCGCGGAATGATCCGGAAGGTGTCCTATATGCTGGAAGTTCAGGAGGCGTAAATGCGGCTCAATCAACTGTCGCCGAGCCCGGGCAGCCGGCCGGAGGCCAAGCGCGCCGGACGCGGTGCGGGCAGCGGCCTGGGCAAGACGGCCGGTCGCGGTCACAAGGGTCAGCACAGCCGCAGTGGCGGCTTCCACAAGGTCGGCTTCGAAGGCGGCCAGATGCCGCTGCAGCGCCGGGTGCCGAAGTACGGCTTCTCCTCGCAGAAAAGCCTGCGTACCGCGGAGGTTCGCCTCCACGAGATCGCCCGCGTCGACGGTGATACGGTGGACCTTTCGGCGCTGCACAAGGCCGGCGTCGTGCGCAAGAACATGCGCTACGTCAAGGTTATCGCCTCGGGCACCATCGACCGCGCAGTGACCGTGCGTGGCGTCAAGGTGACCCAGGGCGCCCGCAAGGCGATCGAGGCGGCCGGCGGCCAAGTCGTCGAGGAGGGTTAAGTTGGGACGTCCAGGTGGTGCCGCAGGGGCCCTCGGTGGGATGGGACGTCTCACCGAGGTTCGTCAGCGTCTGCTTTTCGTACTGCTCGCGCTGATCATCTACCGCATCGGTACCCACATCACGATCCCGGGTATCGATCCGGCGGCGCTCGAGCAGATGGTCGAGCAGCAGCGCGGCACCATCCTGGAGATGTTCAACATGTTCGCCGGCGGGGCGTTGGAGCGACTCTCCATCTTCGCCCTCGGCGTCATGCCCTATATCTCGGCGGCGATCATCATGCAGCTGCTCACGGCGGTGGTGCCGTCGCTCGAGCGGCTGAAGAAGGAGGGGGAGGCCGGCCGGCGCAAGATCACGCAGTACACGCGCTACGGCACGCTCGGGCTGGCCACCTTCCAGGGCATCGGCATCAGTATCGCGCTGCAGGGGCAGGGTGTGGCCGCCATGCCCGGGCCGGCGTTTGTATTTATCTCCACGGTGACCCTGGCCACCGGCGTGATCTTCTTGATGTGGCTTGGTGAGCAGATCACCGAGCGGGGCATCGGCAACGGTATCTCGATCATCATCTTCGCCGGCATCGTCGCCGGCCTGCCCGGCGCGCTGGGTGGCACGCTCGAACTGCAGCGTACCGGCGAGCTGGGTACCGCGACGATCCTGCTGCTGCTGATCATGGCCGCGGCGGTGACCGCGTTCATTGTCTTCATCGAGCGGGGGCAGCGGCGGATCACCGTGCAGTACGCCAAGCGCCAGCAAGGGCGCAAGATGTACGCCGCGCAGCAGAGCCACCTGCCGCTGAAGCTGAACATGGCGGGCGTGATCCCGCCGATCTTCGCCTCGAGCATCATTCTCTTCCCGGCCACGGTCGGGCAGTGGTTCGGCGATGCCGAGGGGCTGGGCTTTATCGGAGACATCGCCGCGACGCTCTCGCCGGGGCAGCCGATCTATGTGGCGCTTTACGCCGCGGCGATCATCTTCTTCTGCTTCTTCTACACGGCGCTGGTGTTCAACTCGCGGGACACCGCCGACAACCTGAAGAAGTCGGGGGCGTTCATCCCCGGGATCCGTCCCGGCGAGCAGACCTCCCGGTACATCGATCAGGTGCAGAGCCGGCTCACTTTCGTCGGTGCGCTCTACATCACCGCCGTCTGCCTGATGCCGGAGTTCCTGATCCTGTACTGGAACGTGCCGTTCTACTTCGGCGGCACCTCGCTGCTGATCAGCGTCATCGTGGTCATGGACTTCATGGCGCAGCTGCAGTCGCACCTGGTCTCGCACCAGTACGAGCCGCTGATGAAGAAGGCCAACCTCAAGGGGCACACCCGGCCTGGCGGCGGGATGCTGCGCTGAATCGATAAAACTGGCTGCGGGGTGGCATCCGGGCGCGCGGACTGGTATCCTTTCGCGCCTTTGGGTCGCCCGTGAGCGGCCGCGCTCGGAGTATTGGAGAGACGACCATGAAAGTCAGGGCATCGGTCAAGCGGATTTGCCGCAACTGCAAGATCGTGAAGCGGCGCGGGACCGTGCGGGTCATCTGCACGGAGGCGCGGCACAAGCAACGCCAGGGCTGAATCCGGACCGGCGAGCACCGGCGGATCGACCCGGCACCCAACAAGCGCGAATCACGGGAGAGTTGGCCCCATGGCCCGAATCGCAGGAATCAACATACCGACACACAAGCACGCGTGGGTCGCGCTGACCTCGATCTACGGGATCGGCCGCACGCGTGCCCTGAGCATCTGTGAAGCGGCCGGCGTGCCGCATGACCGGCGCGTCCGCGATCTCAATGACGCCGAGGTCGAGGCGCTGCGGCAGGAAGTCGGCAACTACGTTATCGAGGGCGATCTGCGCCGCTCGGTGGCGATGGACATCAAGCGCCTGATGGACCTCGGCTGCTACCGGGGCATGCGGCACCGCCGCGGCCTGCCGGTGCGTGGGCAGCAGACGCAGACCAACGCGCGTACGCGCAAGGGTCCGCGTCGGGGCCCCGCCAGCCGCTGATCGGGTAGGCAACATTCAACGCGTGGGCCGGATCGGCACCGCGTTCGGAGCGAACACGGGAACAGAGACCTATGGCGAAGGCATCCAGCCGCGGTGGCGGCAAGAAGAAAGTCAAGCGCACAGTCAGTGATGGTGTCGCGCACATCAACGCGACCTTCAACAACACGCTGATCACCATCACCGACCGGCAGGGCAACGCGTTGTCCTGGGCGAGCGCCGGCGGCAGCGGCTTCAAGGGGTCGCGCAAGAGCACGCCCTTCGCTGCCCAGGTGGCGTCGGAGACCGCCGCGCGTGCCGCGCAGGATTACGGTCTCAAGAACCTGGAGGTTCGCGTCAAGGGGCCTGGCCCCGGGCGCGAGTCCGCCGTGCGTGCGCTCAACGCGGTCGGGTACCGGATCACCAACATTTCCGACGTCTCGCCCATCCCGCACAACGGTTGCCGGCCGCCCAAGAAGCGGCGGGTCTGAGGAGGAAGCGCTCGCCATGGCGAAGTATATTGGTCCCAAGTGCAAACTGGCGCGCCGCGAGAAAACCGACCTGTTCCTGAAGAGCGGCGTCCGGTCGATCGACACCAAGTGCAAGCTCGAGCAGCCCCCGGGGCAGCACGGGCAGCGCCGCGGCGGCCGCATGTCCGACTACGGCCTTCAGCTGCGTGAGAAGCAGAAGGTCCGTCGCATGTACGGCATCATGGAGCGGCAGTTCCGCAACTACTACAAGGAAGCCGCCCGCCGTAAGGACGCCACCGGCACCGCCCTGCTGCAGCTGCTCGAGAGCCGCCTGGACAACGTCTGCTACCGGATGGGTTTTGGCAGCACCCGCGCGGAGGCGCGGCAGCTGGTCAATCACCGCGGCATCCTGGTCAACGGCCGGGTGGTTAACATCCCGTCGTACCAGGTCAAGCCGGGCGACACCGTCTCCGTCAAGGAGAAGGCCAAGAGCCAGCTGCGCATTCAGGCCGCCCTCGAGCTGGCGCAGCAGAACGGCTGGGCGCCCTGGGTCGACGTCGACGCCACCAAGATGGAAGGCGTCTTCAAGCAGGCCCCGGACCGCGCCGATCTGTCGCAAGAAATCAACGAATCGCTGATCGTCGAGCTGTACTCGAAGTAACAGCCGCAACTGCAAGGTGTCGTCCATGAAGGGGTACCTGAAGGACTTTCTTAAGCCGCGCTCGGTCGAGATCGAGCCGCTCTCGGACAACCGTGCCAAGGTCGTCCTGGAGCCGCTGGAGCGGGGCTTTGGCCATACGCTGGGCAACGCCCTGCGGCGGCTGCTGCTCTCGTCGATGCCCGGGACCGCGGTCACCGAGGTGGAGATCGAGGGCGTCCAGCACGAGTACACGGCGGTCGAGGGCATCCACGAAGACACCGTGGATATCCTGCTCAACCTCAAGGATCTCGCCGTGCGGCTCAACGAGCGCGACTCGGTGACGCTCAGCGTCGAGAAGCAGGGGCCAGGCGCCGTGACGGCGGCGGACATCGCCACCGACCACGACGTGGAGATCAAGAACCCGGATCTTCACATCGCTACGATCACGCACGAGCAGCCGTTCAAGGCGTCGCTGAAGATCGAGCGGGGGCGTGGCTACCTGCCGGTCACCGCGCGCGAAGAAGAGGACACCCGCACCATCGGCCACCTGGCCCTGGATGCGAGCTTCAGCCCGGTGCGCCGCGTCTCGTACGCGGTCGAGAGTGCGCGTGTCGAGCAGCGTACCGACCTCGACAAGCTGGTCCTCGATGTCGAGACCAACGGCGTGGTCACGCCCGAGGAGGCGGTCAAGTTCGCCGCCAGCCTGCTGCGTGATCAGCTTTCGGTCTTCATCGACCTCGAAGGCGGGCTGCTGGAGGCCGGCGAAGAGCAGGAGGAGCCGGAGATCGATCCCGTCCTGCTGCGCCCGATCGACGACCTGGAGCTCACCGTCCGCTCGGCCAACTGCCTCAAGGCGGAGAGCATCCACTACGTCGGCGACCTGGTCCAGCGCACCGAGGTTGAGCTGCTCAAGACGCCGAACCTCGGCAAGAAGTCGCTCAACGAGATCAAGGACACCTTGGCCGAGCACGGGCTGTCGCTGGGCATGCAACTCGATAACTGGCCGCCGCCGTCCCTCGGGGACCGCGCCCGTATCGCCGGCTAAACTGTCAAAGGATCAACGTCATGCGCCATCGTAAAGCCGGACGTCACCTCAACCGTGACAACTCGCACCGCAAGGCGATGTTCAAGAACCTCGCCGCCGCGCTCTTCCGCGAGGAAGAGATCCGCACCACCGTGCCCAAGGCGAAGGAGCTGCGGCGTGTCGCCGAGCCGCTGATCACCCTGGCCAAGGAAGACACCACGGCGAACCGCCGTCTGGCCTTTGCACGGCTGCGCGACAAGGAGATGGTCACCAAGCTCTTCGAGGAGCTGGGGCCGCACTTCAAGGAGCGCCCGGGCGGCTACATGCGCATCCTGCGCTGTGGCTTCCGCAAGGGCGACGGCGCGCCGATGGCCCTCGTCCAACTCGTCGACCGGGAAGAGGCGATCGCCGCCCGGCGTGAGTCGGAAGAGGACGCCGAGGAAACGGCCGAGGCGTAACGCCTTGCGCACCGGGGTGAACCAGCGTGCTCGCCCCGGTGCCGTCTTCCTGTTCACGGATTACACCCACCTCGGGCCCTATGTGGGCCACCTCCATGCACGGCTGCGCCAGGCCTTCGACTCGGCCCCCGAGGTTGTTGACCTGATGCACGACGCTCCGGCTTTCCGCCCGGACTGTGCCGCCTACCTGCTTGCCGCCAACCTCAAGTACCTGCCACCGGACGCGGTGGTGCTAGCCGTGGTCGACCCCGGTGTCGGCACGGAGCGCGGCGGGCTGGCCCTGCGCGCCGACGGACGCTGGCTGATCGGTCCGGACAACGGGCTGTTCGCTGTCGCGGCGCGCGACTTCGCGGATGTCCAAGCGTACTGCCTGCCGCCGCCACCGCCGGGCACCCCGGCGACGTTCCACGGCCGCGACGTTTTCGCCGATGCCGCCGCCGAGGTGGCGGTTACGGACCGGCCGCCGCGTGGGTCGGAGGCGGTGGAGACCTGGGTCGGCCACAGGTGGCCGCGGGACTGGGACGCCCTGATCTACACCGACGGCTTCGGTAATCTGATCAGTGGCCGGCGTGGCGAGACCGCGCCGGACCAGGCGGAGCTCGTTGTCGGCGGCGAGCGCCTGGCGCGGGCGGCGAAGTTCGCTGACGTCCCCGCAGGCACGGCCTTCTGGTACGTCAACGCGCTGGGCCTGGTCGAAGTGGCGGTGAACAGCGGCTCCGCGGCGCAGCGCCTGGCCCAGGGGCCCGGGGCGGTGCTGGACTGGCGGGCGCGCGGCTAGCCTCTGCTACAATCGGCCCCCCGGCCCGGGTCGGCAGGCAGGGCCCGGCGGGCATTACAACGGATCGAGGAGAGAGCCATGAAGACACCCGTGCGAGTCGCGGTGACCGGGGCGGCCGGCCAGATCGGCTACAGCCTGCTCTTTCGCATCGCCGCCGGCGAGATGCTCGGCAAGGATCAGCCGGTGATCCTCCAGCTGCTTGAGATCCCGCAGGCCCAAGAGGCGCTGCAGGGCACCGTGATGGAGCTCGAGGACTGCGCCTTCCCGCTGGTCGCCGGCATCGTCGCCACCGACAGCGCCGAGGAGGCCTTTCGCGAGGCCGACTACGTCCTGCTCGTCGGCGCCAAGCCCCGCGGCCCCGGCATGGAGCGCAAGGATCTGCTCGAGGCCAACGCGGCGATCTTCTCGGCCCAGGGCCAGGCGCTGAACGCCGTGGCCAAGCGCGACGTGAAGGTCCTCGCGGTGGGCAACCCGGCCAACACCAACGCGCTGATCACCCAGCGCAACGCGCCGGATCTTGACCCGCGCAACTTCACGGCCATGACCCGCCTCGACCACAACCGCGCGCTGGCGCAGCTCGCCAACAAGGTTGGCTGCCATTCCACGGAGATCCACGGCCTGGCCGTGTGGGGCAACCACTCGGCGACGCAGTACCCGGATATCAGCCACTGCACCATCCAGGGGACTCCGGCCGGCGAGCAGGTTGATCACGCCTGGGTCAAGGACACCTTCATCCCCACCGTGCAGCAGCGCGGCGCGGCGATCATCAAGGCTCGCGGGGCCTCCAGCGCCGCCTCCGCTGCCAGTGCCGCCATCGACCACATGCGCGAGTGGGCGCTGGGCACGCCCGAGGGCGAGTGGACGAGCATGGCCGTGCCCTCCGATGGCAGTTACGGCATCGAGCCCGGGCTCATCTACTCCTTCCCGGTGACCTGTCGGAGCGGGGACTACGAGATCGTGCAGGGGCTGTCCGTGGACGAGTTCAGCCGCGCACGCATGGACGAGACCGCCGCCGAGCTCGCCGAGGAGCGCGACGCGGTGGCGCATCTGCTGCCCTGAGCGGAAGCGGACGGCAACGCCCGGGGAGGGCCGCCATGGAACGCAACCAGGAGACTTGGCAGGTCGCCGTGATGCCCGGCGACGGGATTGGCCCGGAGGTCATGGCCGCCACCCGCCACGCCCTGGAGGCCCTCCCCGGGCCCCGGTTGGCGCTGACCGAGCTGGGCTGGCCCGCCCACGCCTGGCACCGCGCTCACGGTGAGATGATGCCCGCCGACTGGCGCGAGCAACTGGTCGGCTACGACGCATTGCTCCTCGGCGCCCTCGGCGATCCGGGGCCGGCTGACGACCCCGGACGCTACCTCCTCCCCGACGGGGTCTCGCTGGCGCCGCTGCTGCAGCTGCGCAAGGGGCTCGATCTTTGGGCCTGTGAGCGCCCGGCGGTGCCCATGGCCGGCGCCCCCATGCCCCTGTCCGACCCGCGCGCCCTGCACACCGATCTGCTCGTCATCCGCGAGAACAGCGAAGGCGAATACGTCGACCAGGGCGGCCGGCTGGCCGCCGGCACCCCCCGCGAGACCGCCACCCAGCTCGAGGTCTTCACCCGCGCCGGTACCGAGCGCATCATCCGCCACGCCTTCGAGCGGGCCACCCGGCGGGCCGAGGAGCGCCGTCAGGGGCTGCGCGCGCCGCGCTATGCGGCCGGTGACGGCGGTGCGGACGCCGCCGTTTGCGTGGTCACCAAACGCAACGCCGTCCAATACGCCGGCGAGCTCTGGAGCGAGGTCTTCGCCGAGGTCGCCGCCGACTACCCGGGGATCGCCACCCACCACGAGCTCATCGACGCCTGCTGCATGAAGTTCGTCAGTCAGCCGTGGCAGTTCGACGTGGTCGTGGCCAGCAACCTCCACGGCGACATCCTCACCGACCTAGCCGCAGTGCTCGCCGGCGGCATGGGCGTTGCCCCCTCGGCCAACCTCAACCCCGCCGACCGCAGCGTGCCGCCGCTCTTCGAGCCCACCCACGGCAGCGCCCCGGACATCGCCGGTGGCGACCGCGCCCACCCGGCGGCCATGCTGCTGACCGCCGCCGCTATGCTGGAATGGATGGGTGAGGTCGATCCGCAGGCTGCCCGTGCCGCCGTGCAGCTCCACCGCGCCGTGGCCGACGACATCGCCGAGCACGGCATGAGCGGGCGCGGCTGCGCCGACGTCGGCCGCGCCGTGGCGCAACGCATCCGGACGGCCGGAGCGCCGTCCGCGTAGACGGAGGCTGAGTCCATGCGACTGCACTTCCACGGGGCCACCCGCGAGGTGACCGGTTCCTGCATGCTGCTCGAGGTCGGTGACCACCGCGTGCTCATCGACTGCGGCCTGATCCAGGGCGGGGGCAAGCAGGAGGCACGCAACCGAGCGCCGTTCCCCTTCGATCCGGGCAGCCTCGACGCCGTGATCCTCACCCACGCCCATCTGGATCACAGCGGTCGCCTGCCGCTGCTACGAGCCGCCGGCTACCAGGGGCCAATCCACACCCACAGCGCCGGGGCCGCGCTGGTGGACATCCTCCTGCGCGACGCCGCCTTCCTCGCCGAGCGCGACGCCGCCATCGAGAACAAGAAACGCCGCCGCCGCCACGACGAGCCGGTGGAGCCCACCTACACCGTGGCGGATGCCGAGCAGGCCATCGACGCCCTGGTCGGCCACGCCTACGACGAACCGTGGCAGCCGGTGCCCGGCGTCACCGTGCGCCTGCGCGATGCCGGGCACATCCTCGGCTCGGCCATCGTCGAGATGTGGCTCGAGGCCGGCGGCGAGCGCCGCAAGGTGGTCTTCTCCGGCGACCTCGGCCATGCCGGCGCGCCGATCCTCCGCGACCCGGCACAGGTCGGCGACGCCGACCTGCTGGTCATGGAGAGCACCTACGGCGACCGCGACCACCGCTCCTGGGAGGAGACCTGGGCCGAACTCGGCGAGATCATCCGCAATGCCCGCGCCTCCCGCGGCAACATCCTGGTGCCGGCGTTTGCCGTCGGGCGCACCCAGGAGCTGCTCTACATCCTCGCCCGGCACTACGAGGAGTGGGAACTGGGCGACTGGAGCGTCTTCCTCGATAGCCCCATGGCCATCGAGGCCACCAAGGTCTACGCCCGCTTCCCGGAGCTCTACGACGCCGAGACCGCCGCCTTCTACGCCGAGCCGGAGAACCACCGCTTCCAGTTGCCCAACCTGCGCCTGACCCCGCAGGCCGAAGACTCCATGGCCATCAACCGGGTCCAGTCCGGGGCGCTGATCATCGCCGGCTCAGGGATGTGCAACGGCGGGCGCATCCGCCACCACTTCAAGCACAACCTGTGGCGGCGCAACTGCAACGTGATCATGGTCGGCTTCCAGGCCCAGGGCACGCCCGGGCGCGCGCTGGTCGACGGCGCCAGGGAGTTGACCTTGTGGGGCGAACCGGTGCGCGTCGGCGCCACCGTGCACACCGTCGGCGGGCTTTCCGCCCACGCCGGGCGCTCGGAGCTGATCGCCTGGGCCGAGCACTTCGCCAATGGGCCGCGGGTGGCCCTGGTTCACGGCGAGTCCGGCGCCATGGACAGCCTCGCCGAGGCCCTGCGCAGCCGCGACTTTGGCGTCGAGACTCCCGAAGAGGGCGCGCATATCGACCTGCTTCAGCTGCCGGGGCGCAGCGCGGAACCGCCCGCGGCGTACTAATTTGGTCCACAGGGGGCCGTCGCTGCGGCGGCCCTGCAGTCAACGGCCGGGAACGGCCGAGCGGAGGACACGCACCATGAGCGACGCGCACAAGACCGGAGCTATCTCCCCGCTGCTCAAGCAGTCCAGCGAGGTTGTCGCCGAACGCGGCGAGGGTGCCTACATCATCGGCACCGACGGGCGCCGCTACCTCGATTTCACCTCGGGCATCGGCGTCACCGCCACCGGACACTGCCACCCCAAGGTGGTCGAAGCGGCCCAGCGCCAGGCCGCCACCCTGGTCCACGGCCAGTACGCCATCGTCCGCCACCCGCCTATGGTCCGTCTTGCCGAGCGCCTGGGCGAGATCATGCCCGGCGCGATCGACCGTATCTTCTTCTCCAATGCTGGCACCGAGGCGTGCGAGACCGCCCTGCGCCTGGCCCGCCAGGCCACCGGCCGGCCCAACATCATCGTCTTCCAGGGCGGCTTCCATGGACGTACCATGGGCTCGCTTTCGATGACCTCCTCGAGCGTGGGCCTGCGCGCCGGCGTGCAGCCGATGATGGGCGGCACCGTGTTCGCGCCGTTCCCGAATGCCCGGCGCTACGGCTGGGACGACGAGGAGACCGCCGAGTTCTGCCTGCGTGAGCTCGACCACATCCTGGCCACGCAGTCGAGCCCGGCGGAGTCGGCGGCCTTCTTCGTCGAGCCCATCCAGGGCGAGGCCGGCTACATCCCGGCCGGGCGGACCTTCATGCAGGGGCTGCGTGAGCGGGCCGATCGCCACGGTATGCTGCTCATCGCCGATGAGGTGCAGAGCGGCTACGGGCGCAGCGGGGCCTTCTGGGCCCACAGCCACTTCGACGTGGAGCCCGACGTGGTGGTCACGGCCAAGGGGCTGGCCAGTGGATTCCCGCTCTCGGCCGTGGCCGCGCCGGAAGCGATCATGGAGCGCGGCTGGCCGGCCTCCCAGGGCGGCACCTACGGCGGCAACGCGGTCGCCTGCGCCGCCGCGCTGGCGACGCTGGAGGTCATCGAGGAAGAGGGCTTGGTGGAGAACGCCCGCGAGCAGGGTGCGCATCTGCGCCGCCGGCTCGACGCCCTGTGTGCCGAGGAGCCGGCCATCGCCCACGTCCAGGGCATGGGCCTGATGCACGGCACCGAGCTGGTGGACGAGCAGGGGCGCCCGGATGGTGATCGCGCCGCGCGGGTACTCAAGGCCATGGAAGAGCGTGACGTGCTGATGATCCGCTGCGGGCCGCAGGGGCAGATCGTGCGCTGGCTGCCGCCGCTGATCGTCACCCGCGAGGAGGTCGACCGGGCGGTGGACACCTTTGCGGAGGCGCTGCGCGCCACGGCCTGAGCCGGTGCGATGGCGATACCCGAACCGATTTCCTGGAGGTGAGCGGAGTCATGGATCTCTCTTCGATCCGCAACGCGTACCGGCGCTACGCGCGGTACTACGACGGCTTTTTCGGGCGCATCTTCGCGCCGGGGCGCAAGTTCACGATGCAGTATCTCAACGCCGAGCCGGACCGGCGCATCCTCGAGGTGGGGGTCGGGACGGGGATCTCGCTGCCGGAGTACCGGCGGGATGTCTCCATCGTCGGCGTCGATGTCAGCCCGGATATGCTCGATATCGCCCATCGCCGGGTGGCAGAGCAGGGGCTGGAGCACGTGGAGTCGCTCCACGAGATGGATGCCGAGGCGCTGGATTTCCCGGACGATTCGTTCGATGTGGTGGTGGCGATGTACGTCGCCTCGGTAGTGCCGAACCCGGATCGATTGGTGGATGAGTGCCGTCGGGTCTGCCGGCCCGGGGGCGAGATCTTCATCATCAATCACTTCGCCTCGCAGCATCCGGTGGTTCGTGGGTTCGAGAAGACGATTCGGCCGTTGTCGAAGCTGCTCGGGTTCCGCACGGACATGGAGCTGGATGATCTGCCGCAGCGCCCGGGCTTTGAGTGCCTCGGGGTGCATCCGGCGTACTTCTTCGGGTACTGGAAGCTGGTCCATTACCGCAATGGTTCGTCGGCGGAGTCGGCGCCGGTGGAGGAGCCGGAGGAGGAGCTGGCGACCGCCAGTTGAGCTACGGCCGCTACCCGGTCAGGAGGTCCCGGTCGGGAGGCCGGTCCGCGGTGGCGGCCGAAGATCGCGCCCCGCCTTTCGGCGGGGTTTAGGACGCCGTGAACAGGTCGCGATAGATCCGTTCCACGGCGGCGGCCTCGTCATCGGTTAGTTGCGCGAACTCCCTGGTGCGGGCTCGTTTGGAGAGCTGTCCCTCGTTCTGCTGAAGAAAGCGGAAAAGCAGATCCAGCGTCGTATCCGGCATGTCCACGATCTGTTCTGCGCGACGGCAGAAGGAATCGTACCGGCGCAGGAAACGCGCCTCTTCCGGCAGGTCGCGCTCGATGGTGCGATGCACGCAGCGGTAGAGAAACTCTGCGTGAGGGGTTGCATCGAAGAAGCGGTAAAAGTCCGCGGTATCGTTGAGCACCTCGACGTTGCCACCGTCCGTCGGCCGCCAGTCAACCACCGGGAGCAGGCGCCGAGAGTAATCTTCCAGGACGTGCCGGTAACGGTCGATCTCTTCGAGCATGACGGCCGAAACAGGAAACACCACCCCCGGCGGATTGAAACCGCGCTCGGCGAGCATATGGTGGATCAGGTAGCGATGGATCCGCCCATTGCCGTCCTCAAACGGATGCGCGTAGATAAAGCCGAAGGCGAGCACGGCCGCAGCAATCACCGGGTCAAGCGCGCTGGCCGCTTCTTGATCGAATGCGATCATGCCGGAGACCAGATCGGGCAAGTCCTCCGGCCGCGCGCTGATGTGCTCGGGCAGCGGGCGTAAGCCGGGATGCTCTCGAGTGCCGACGAAACCGCCCTCAGTGCGTAGACCGAGTTTCACGAACCGGGCATCGCCGATGACAAGGGACTGGAGGCGAAGCAGCTCCTCGATATCGATCGGGTGTCGCCCGGCCTCCCCGATGGCCCGGCCCCAGCGCTGGATACGATCCTGCGGCGGTTTCTCGCCTTCGATGGCGTAGCTCGAGCGCGAGTCCTTCAGGAGCAGGAAGGCCGCCGTGCGCGAGAGGATATGCTGGGGCACCTCATCCAGTACCTTGCGAGCCCGCAGGGCCAGGTCGCGATCGACCATCTCGCGGAGTGTATCCGTGTGGAAAACGAGAGGGCAGAACGACGGGGTCCCCGGGAGATTGTTGCGCACACGATGACGCTTCGACACCTTACCCGCGCCCGCCCACTGCAGGTTGGGATCCACTGCGGGGACGTAGTTCCCGCGCGTGGCATCGTTCAGCGGCAATCGGCTCCCGAGCAGCCACTCGTAAAGGAACCAGACCCTTCGTGCATATGACCCCGTTGGCTTGGAGCGGACCCATCCCGCGATTGGCTCCGGACCGACCGTTTGGAAGAGTCGCTTCAGCACAGCGAGATCGAGACCTTCGTGCTTGAGCGCGAAGGTCAGGTGGCTTTCAAGGGTCGCGGGCGGGCGGTGGCGCGGTGTCAGCAGTTCCCAGCCGCCCTCGCTGTAGACCCTGTGGCGCTCGGCGGCAGCTCGAAGCTTCCGCGGCCACGGGACCTGCAGGTCGTATGCATCGATCAGCGCGGCATAGCCTACTGGCGTAGCACGCTCAGGAAGCCGTAGCCCACGAAAGATGGTTACAGCCCCTGAAAAGCGTTGTTCTGAGCGTTTTTCCATGAAGAACGATTATGAGATCGGTCCACTCCGTGGGCAAGCGCGATACGCCGGAGTGTCCTCTGTGGGGTGGCAAAACTTGGGTGGTTATTCCCCGGTCAGGAGGCCGGTCCGTGGTGGCGGCCGGAGCTCGCGCCCCGCCGGTCGGCGGGGTCCCCTGCGCGCCTCGATCCGGCGAGGCCGCTCGCAATGCGCGGCTGCGCCGCGCTGACGCTCGCTGAG